>JAISSH010000104.1 GCA_031273265.1 Treponema sp. | reverse complement strand
GAGATTTGCTCAACTCCAGCAAGCAATTTGCGCCGGGCCTCTTCGTTGAACAACAACTGTTTTGCCATATACTTTCTCCTCTTTCTTTATTACCGTAACCGGTATTTATTAATGAATTGCGCCCTTTCGGGCTGTGGGTCTTAAAAGACCCATTTATAAGGTATCAAAAAGTGAAAAAATGAGCAAGGGGGTAACGGTTTTTTCCCCACCCAACAACCGCGCGCCCAAGACGAATTGCGTTTGTACTGCTATCCTACGGATAGCTTAGATGTACAACCGCATATTGACCTAAGTTTTAACGAATAAAGGTTTTATTGTTCTGTTAAGGTATTACCGCAATATAAGTTATCCGCTGTAGCCAAACGGGTCATTGGCTGTAGCGGACGGCCTCTATTTAATCGCTGTAAGTAATCTGCGCAGTATCGGGAAAAGCGTTATTGCCTATTATTGTTTTTCTGGATATAGTTACGCTGGTAAGGCTGGTGCAATCATAAAATGCCCAAACCCCTATAGCGGTAACGCTTGAAGGTATGGTTATGCTGGCAAGACTGGTGCAACCGATAAAAGCGCGATCCACAATGCTGGTAACACTGTTTGGTATGGTTATACTGGTAAGGCTGGTGCAACCGTTAAATCCTCTTAAGGAAGTAACGCTGTTTGGTATGGTATTTTTCATGATTTTGGCAAATTCCTGACGGATATTGCCAAATTAGCGTTTGGCAGTTTAGTGCTTGGAACGGTTATTAGGTGGGATATACCTCAAGAAACACTGTTTGTTTTTGGGGTTGTTTCCTCAGTAACGGTGGCATTAGCAGGTATTATAATTACCAGATTTTACAAGGAGAAGTAATTATGGATAACTTTTTTTTTATTATTGTGGTAACTATGGGAATTCTTACCTTTTTGGGTATAGTTTGCATACTTATTAAGCCCTTGATAAGCGATAAAGAACAACCTGAAGCATAAGATGCTTGTTGGGGGGTAAGAGGGACAGAACTCAACCCTCAGGCTTCGCAAGCGCGGAAACCAGCAATTCCGCCAGTTGAGCCGCTTCTCCCTCGGTTAGGGTAACCCCTTTGCCCATTTTCTCATGTCCGGGAGCCCAGTCCCTGATGTCGAGTTTTGGGGCTCTTCCGCTCCAAGACACCAGATTCAGCTCTTTTTTCCAGCCGCCTTTTTCCTCTGAAATGACCCCAAAGTGCTTTACTATGTCAAAACTTATATTATCCATAAAAACCTCTTTACCAAAAAAAACTAATCGTGTATACTGTTACCGAAAGACAAAAATACCAGTTTCCAGAAGGAGCGGTCTAATGAGAAGAAGTATATTTTTAACAATACTAGCGGCAATTATTGCCTTGACAAGCGTTGCCTGTAAATCTACCCCAAAACCTGAAGAAGAAAAGCCGAAGGTTAATGCGTCTATTCAAACATTATCTCCGGGTGAGTTAAATACTCTCATGGCTAATGTAGAAGAGGCTCGAAAGCGGGCTCAGGATTTTGAAGCCCCGTCCTATTTTCCAAGCGATTGGGAGAGAGAAGAAGTCGAATATAATACTGTAAAGAATGCGCCAAAATTAAATGAAAGCGAAGTGCAGCATGCGACAGCGTCATTAAGCTCTCTATTAGATTCATACAATGATCTCTTCAAAAAATCAGTTCCGCTTTATGCTCAGGCAAGAGAAGATGAGATAATGGCTGCCAGAGATGATTTGGTAAATTCAGGATTTGCAAGCGCGTTCCCGCAGTATGTACAAAGTGCGGATAAAATTGCGCTTGAAGCGTTGGAAAAGTACGAAGCTGAAGATTATTACGCGGCAAGAGATACTGCGGCTGCGGCGTTAGGTGAATACGAAACATTGCTCGTCGGAACAAAAGTTTTTGTAACAAGGCGGGAGATCATCGAACGCGGTTTTACTCCTTATGACAACGACAATTTTATTAAAGCCGATGAAATTGCCGATACAGCGATAGAAAAATATGATGAAGGGGATAAAAAAGCCGCTGTTGATCACGCGGAAGAAGCTCTGCTCCGTTACAACATAGTTTTGACTAACGCATGGACCGCGTACTCCGCCGAAAAACGTGATACCGCTTTCTTGGAAAGAGAGAAAGCGATAACCGATAAGGTCAACATTGCCGTTCGTGACGCTTTCCGCAATGCGGACGAAGCGTATAACCTGGCTGAAGCAAATTATAAAGCTGAAAATTTCAGCGACGCGGCGCTGAAATATATCGAAGCGGAAGCGCTTTTCGCGGTTGCCGGACAGGAAACTGAAGGAAAGCGTCAGAAAGCCGAGGAAACAATAAGGAAAGCGGAAGAAAAAATTGAAGAAAGCGTTGAAGCAGCTATAGAAGCTGAAAGAATAATAGAAGGAGGTTCAAGATGAGCCAAAAAATCACATTTGTTCTGTTAGTGTCCCTGTTTTTCACAGTTCCGATCTTCGCCCAAGATATGCCTGAAATGGAATTAACAATCCCGCTTTTTAACAATGCATCATACTTTGCGGCGGTAGTTCCCGGCGAGGAAGATGCCCAGATTCCGGAAAGCATCCGTAACAACGAATATTATGTTGAAAGCCTGCGCTTAACCGGTCTGGCTCATACTACCTATGAATACGGCGATTACGACGCTTCAGCCGGTTTTGCCGAAGAAGCGATTCGTTACGCGCAACTTTCAAATGAATTTACCGCGCTCCAGCTTATCGCCGAAGCGAAACGCCTTCTGGATTGGGCGGATTCCAACAACATCGCCAGCCGCTATCCCATCGACTACAATGAAAGTAAAAGCAATTACGAGGCGAGTCTGACAGCCCAATCAAATGAAGAATGGGACGAAGCAGTTTCCTCGGCAATGAGGGCAATAAAAATTTTAGCCGCGTTTGAATCTGGCGGAACCAGAACTGCGTCTGAAACTTCACCCCTGCCAAAACAGTACACGGTCAGGACATGGGCTTCTGTCAAGGATTGCCTTTGGAACATAGCCGGTTATTCTTGGGTCTACGGAAATCCATGGAGATGGAAAACTCTTTACGAAGCGAACAAATCCAAGATGCCAAATCCAGACAACCCCGATTTAATCGAGCCGGGCATGGTGTTGGACATTCCCAGCATAAGCGGTGAAGCCCGTCAGGGTATGTGGGAATCCGGTAGAAATTACGGAAGACGCTAAATATCTGCCGGCGGAATTTTCTGCCGGTACATAGCTATAGCGGTACCCATAAGCGCGTGAATATAGGGTTCTTTTCCCATGTTTTGGATTACCTCAGACGTATCGACAAGGACGGTTTCAACATATTCGTCCTCATCTAGATTTTGTTTGCCTGTGTTGCTGAGTTCCCCTGCCAGAAAAAAGTGAACCTTGTTTGACATTATTGCCGGATTAGGGCTGAATTCCCCGACTTTCTCAATCTTCCCCGGTATATAGCCGGTTTCTTCCTTCAATTCCCTGATTGCCGCCTCTTCGGGAGTTTCTCCGGGTTCAAAAACGCCTCCCGGAAATTCAAGACTGAGACTCCGCGCCCCATGCCGCCATTGCCAAACCATTATAAATTGTTTCCCTTTTGGACCATTAATAACAGGTACAACAATAACCCAGTCTTTGGCATCAATAACCGTAAAATTTTGCGTTTCGCCGTTACTTAACAGAGATTCCGGGGGCGAACAACTGGACTCCCAAATTGAAAATACCCTGCAATTAAAGACCTCTTTTCGTCCTTCCTCATTCCAGATAAGCCGTTTTTCATCCATAACTTACAAAATAACGACTAATCCGCTTTTGGTATATAGCTCTGTCCCCAAAAACCAGCTCTGTCCCCAAGACAGAGTCCGCAGTAATTGACAACACAAGCCTCACAGGACAATATTAAACATGAGCCTTGCAAGCAAACTGACTTTTTTCAGGATTATCCTCGCCCCTGTGTTTTTTGCCGTCTATATGCTGCCGAGATTTTGCCCTTCGTGGTTTGTTCACAGCTCGGCTTTGACAATACCCATACTTTGGATCATTTTCATCATTTCCCAAGTAACCGATCTTTTGGACGGTATAGCCGCCCGCAAACTCAACGAGGTCAGCGACTTTGGCAAACTTTTCGACCCGTTCGCCGACACCATCATGCAGCTTACCTGCTTTTTGTGCTTTGTAATCGACGACATTTTTCCCGCTTTTCTTTTCCTGTTGGTCATATACCGCGAGTTCAGCATCCTTTTTATACGAAACCTTATGTTGACAAAGGGCGCGGCTTTGGGAGCCCGCATGGGCGGGAAAATTAAAACCGTCATCTATATCATCGCCGGGGGCGCCGCGCTCCTTACCGCAAGCATTCAACGTCTTAAGATTCTGGAATCCCTGCTTCCATATTTTAAAACCGGCACTATCATTATTTTTACCGTTTCCGTTGTCATCTCGATTGCGTCTTTCATCGATTACCTTTTGATTTACCAAAAAGCCGTGCAAAAAACAAAGTAATAACATAAAACTATATGATTGAAAAAGAACTTCAGGAAATATTTAATGAACTTTACGGAGAACATGAAGTTGATGCAGTCCGTCAGCGTTACGCGACATTAATTGAAAAAATGTCGAAGGACGCAGGCTTTCCTGAGTCCGAACTTTGCAATACATCGGAAGATATTCGGATATTCAGCGCGCCGGGAAGAACCGAACTTGCGGGCAATCACACAGACCATAATCGCGGAAAAGTTTTGGCGGCATCCATTCAGTTGGACAACGCCGCTGTTGTACAAAAACGCGATGATAATACCGTGTTCTTTCGTTCAACAGGTTTCCCCGATGTAAAAGTGAAATTGACCGATTCAACAGGCGCGCCTGATCTTCAGCCAAAGCGAGAAGAAGAGGGAACAACCGAAGCGCTGATCAGAGGAATTGCCGCCGAGATGAACCGCCGCGGCTGTAATGTTGGAGGATTTTCAGCTAACGCGGACTCAACTGTGCTTCCGGGTTCGGGGCTTTCATCATCGGCGGCGGTTGAGGCGCTCTTATGCCGCATCTTCGACTCTTTGTACGGTGAGGGAAAACTCAAGTTTTTGGAAATCGCGCAAATCGGTCAATTTGCCGAAAATGTTTATTTTGGAAAACCATGCGGACTAATGGATCAAATAGCCTGCGCTTCAGGCGGCGCGGTTTCCATTGACTTTGCCGATGCCGCTCAGCCTGCGGTAAAGCGGATCAATTTTGATCTTGCCGGCGCGGGTTACATTCTCTGCGTGGTAAACACAGGCGGCAGTCATGCCGATTTGACCGCGGATTACGCGTCAATTCCCTCTGAGATGAAAGCAGTCGCGGCTTTTTTCGGCAAATCCGTACTTGGCGAACTGGAAAAAGAAACCGTCCTGTCCCGCGCCGCCGATTTGCGAAAAGCGCTTGGAGACAGAGCCTTACTGCGTTCTCTTCATTTTTTTGATGAAAACGCGCGGGTAGACGCAATGACAACTGCTTTATCTGAAATGGAGAACGCGCCTACAACCGCCGCAAAACACCATGCGCTGAATTCCTATCTGGACTTAGTAAATGAGTCAGGCGACTCTTCATGGAAACTTTTACAAAACGTGTACTCCACGCATCAGCCAAAAACTCAGGGCATCAGCGCCGCGCTTGCGCTCACAAAGGATTTTTTCCGAAAGCAAAAATTACGCGGCGCTTGCAGAGTTCACGGCGGCGGTTTCGCCGGTACTATTCAGGTGTATCTCCCGCAGGACGCAATGAACGCCTATCGCGCGAACATTGAAACGGTATTCGGCGCAGGTTCGGCAACAACGCTGAGAATAAGACCCATAGGCGCGGTGGAATTGGTTTTTTAAGAAGCGTATTAAAGTTCAATGAGCGGGCAAGGTTGTATTCAATTTTTCAATAATAGGATATAATATTGTAGGCTGCCGTATGTCAACAAAAACGGAAAATGCTGAAAGCCGGACAAGGCGGCGTACCGTTAACAATATCAGGAGACAAACATGGATAAGGAATTAGAAGCGAACTTAAAAGCGAAAGCGAAAGAAATCCGCAAAATGACTATTGAAGAAATCGGCAATCTGGGAAGCGGACATATCGGAGGGGCTATGTCTATCGTAGACCTTTTGGCGCTGTTGTACTTTCACCGCATGAAAGTTGATCCGCAAAACCCGCGCTGGGAAGAACGCGATCAGCTTGTGGTTTCAAAAGGGCACTCAGGTCCCGCAGTTTACGCGACATTGGCGCTCAAGGGATTTTTCCCAAAAGACTGGCTGACCACCCTGAACAAGGGCGGGACGAGCCTTCCCAGCCATTGCGACCGCAACAAGACCCCCGGCATCGACATGACAACCGGCTCTCTTGGGCAAGGATTTTCCGCCGCTATCGGCATTGCCGTCGGCTTGCGAATGGATAAAAAAACTTCGACCGTTTACACAGTCATCGGCGACGGCGAATCAGACGAAGGGCAGATTTGGGAAGGCGCGCTCTTTGCCGGCTTTCATAAACTTTCCAATTTAATAGCTTTTACCGACTACAACAAACAACAGCTTGACGGCTTTACAAAGGACATACTCGATCTTGGCGACCTTGCAGCGAAGTGGGCGACCTTCGGCTGGTTTACGCAGGAAGTGGACGGACATGACGTTGCCGCTCTTGACGCGGCAATTGAAAAAGCTCTCGCTGAAAAAGAAAAACCCTCAATGATCGTTATGCACACTATCAAGGGAAAGGGCTGTAACTTCGCGGAAGGCGTCGAGAAGAATCACAGCATGGCGTTTGACATGGCAAAGGCAAAAGAAGCAATTGCCGCTTTAGGATAAAGGAGAAATCGTCTCCGCGTTGCGGAGACGTTCGATTAACATCGTCGCTCATGCGACTTATAATGGAGTTAAATATGGCAGAATCAAAAGAAATGCGAATGGCTTATGTCGATACAATAATGGCGTTAGCTGAAAAAAATAAAAACATTGTCGTGCTGGAAGCGGATTTAATGAGCTGCACAAACACGGCTATCTTCAAAAAAACGTACCCCGACCGCTTCATCAACTGCGGCATCGCGGAAGCGAACATGGTCGGCATCGCGTCGGGACTTTCCACTTTGGGAAAAATTCCCTTCGCTTCGGGCTTCGGCTGTTTTTCATCGCGGCGCGTATTCGATCAATTTTTCCTTTCCGCCAACTATGCGCGGCTTAACGTAAAATTGATCGGAACCGACCCCGGCGTAACCGCCGCCTTCAACGGCGGCACTCACATGCCCTTTGAAGACCTCGCGCTCATGAGAGTCATCCCCGGTCTCACCGTTGTCGAACCGTCCGACCCCGCGTCCTGCGCCGCCTTCGTCCGCCAAATGGCGGAAGACTACGGCTGTCACTATCTGCGGATTCCCAGAAAACCCGTACCCTATCTGTACGGTGAAAATGAAACTTTTAAATTCGGCAAGGCAAAAGTATTAAAAGAGGGAAAGGACGTGTGCTTTGTCGCGCTGGGAAGCCTCATGGTGAACCAGTCATTGAAAGCGGCCGAAACACTTGCCGCTTCGGGAATTAGCGCGGGCGTTTTGGACGTACTCACACTGAAACCCATCGACCGTGACGCGATACTGAATCAGGCTGGCAAAGTACGCGCAATTATCAGCGCGGAAAACGCCCAGATAGCCGGCGGACTTGGCGGCGCGGTGGCGGAAGTTCTCGCGGAGAACGGCTGTAAGTGCAAGTTCGCGCGTATCGGCATCCGCGACGAATTTGGCGAAGTGGGAACGCAGGACTACCTTGTAGACCGCTTCGGGCTTGACGTTGGAAGCTTGGTGAAAAAAGCGCAGGAATTGCTTTAGTCAATTTTTTCAGGAATTGATTACGGCTTCAATTTTCATTTTTTCGACAGCGGTATCAAATTCATGTGATACGTTTTTAAGAAAGTCCATTCTTATAGTTTTTATATTCTCTGATTCTGCGCCGGATTTTGCAGATGTTTCATCATAAAAAAGTTTATACGGCTCAATGTTCAAAGCGACGGCAAGTTTTTCGATAAAGGCAAAGGAAGGATGTCCCGTTCCGCTTTCAATCTGCCTGATGTACGAATGGGCGGCATTGCACCGCTGTGCCAACGCTTTTTGGGAAAACCCCATATTTTTGCGCCATTTCTTCAAATTGTGGACAAATACCTGCGTCAAATCCATATTTTGTATGTTAAAAGT
>JAISSH010000081.1 GCA_031273265.1 Treponema sp. | reverse complement strand
TCGATCACGGACTGATGACGGCTCTTGTTTACTGCTGTTATGTGCTAATCCAGTTCGCGATACTGAGAAAAGAATTTCTCCCCATCAGCTTTTTACAAATCGCTGTGGCATGGCTTTTCGGTTTATTTGTTTCCCTGTGCAACCATATCCTTTCTTTTCCCGCGCCTGAAACATATTGGATTCGTCTCCTGTTCATGATTGCAAGCGTGGTCATTATCGCCCTCGGCATACTCCTCTACTTGAGAGCAAATTTACTGCCTCAGCCGGCGGAAGGACTAATGCTGGCAATTCAAAAAAAGACGCAGTGGAAATTGCACAACATCAAAATAATTTTTGACTTTACCGTTGTTTCCGTTGCAGCCGCTCTTTCTCTCATCACCGTTCATAAAGTTATCGGCATTAGGGAAGGCACGCTAATAGCAATGCTGGGAGTCGGCAAAGTCATGGGCTTTTTTTCGGCGCCTTTAGGTAAAAAAATTGACGCGCTTTTCAGGTTGGGTAATGAGGAGTGAGTGGCTATTGCAGTTATCCAGTAATTCAAATTTTGTAAAATCCTTGACAATACGTAAATTACGTATTACACTAATATAGGAGCCAATGGGTTGAAACGAAAAGACTTGATACGAAAGCTAGAGGCGGCAGGTTACCGGCTGGATAGAACCGGAGACCACGCAATCTATGAAAAACCTGGGAGACGTCCTGTTCAAGTCCCGAATCATCGTGAAGTTAACGAATATACAGCCAAAGCTATATTAAAAGCAGCAGGCATAGAATAGGAGGCTTTTTATGGAGTATGTCTATCCCGCAATTTTTCATCGGAATAAAGATGAAAGCTATACTATTATTTATCCCGACTTACCCGGTTGTATTAGCGAAGGGAAAAATTTGGGGAACGCCATGTATATGGCGCAATCCGCTTTAACACAATGGATCGGTTATCTGATAGACAAAGAAAATAAAATTCCTGTTGCTTCATCGGCAGAGAAAATAAAAACGTCTAAAAATGATTTTGTGAATCTAATTTGCGCCGAAGTACGAGATGCAAAGGCAGTCAAGCGGACGGTTAGTATTCCCAAATGGATGGACGATAAAGTAGCCCTGTCCGGTTTGAGTCTGTCCAGAGTATTGCAAGACGCTTTGAAGGAGAGGCTGGCTTGAATTTTTTTCCCTCATTCTGCCCCTGTCCATCAAATTTTTTCGCTAATTTTCTGTTTTTTCAAGTCTGAAACGTTTTTTGAAATGTAATTTGACAAATTTGCTCTTCCAACTCCCGTCTTGGGACGCTGGTTTAATGTTTAATTAATGCGTCTGCAATTGCCTCGCTAATATTTATGTTTTCATTTATCTCTGTCCATAACCAGTTCCCCTGTACATTTGATTCCAGAAAATATATTTTATTATCGTGATCTAACACCAAATCGCAACTGGCAAATCTTAAACCTAATATTTTAACAAGTTCTATTAATTTTTCTTTTATATCATTTGGTAAGTTATATTCTTTTATGTTATCATTTTTATTTATTCGAAAATCTATTGAGTTGCCTTCTTTATAGGGCATTTCAACAGCAAATACTTTTTCATCTATTACTGTAGCCCTAATATCAGATTTTTTACTTATTTCTAATTGCAATAACGCAGGTGTATTATCGATATTTTTTGTATTTATATTTTCATTAGGAATGAATTTTGCGGTATATGGCGCGTTAAAATTATCGGTGAGCAAATTTTCTTGCGTTACGAATTCATTATTAACTGACGCCAATGTTGTATCTGATAACGGTTTTATAATAACATTTTTGTACTCATTATAAAAAGAAAGCAAATCGCTGTAATTTGATGAAACAATAAATTCAGGAATGTTTAAACCGATACTCTTGGCAATCTTTGATTGAAATATCTTACAATCAACCCTATTTTCT
Source organism: Treponema sp. (assembly GCA_031273265.1). Classification (GTDB taxonomy): domain Bacteria; phylum Spirochaetota; class Spirochaetia; order Treponematales; family Breznakiellaceae; genus WQXQ01. Next base: position 13,662 of record JAISSH010000081.1, on the reverse strand, counting down.
ATCCACGGATCATTTATCCAACGGGATGATTCAATCATTCTTAAAGGCGCGAGAAACGCAGTTAATGATTCTGCTGTTGTAAAATTTTTTAATGGGTCTTCTGATGATGGAATTAATGAATCTATCGCAAATCTACAAAAAATACCGTTACAATTTAGAGGATCGATTTTTTTGTTTCCCATAAATTCATAATGGGCTTCGATTGCTGGTTTTGAAACAATTGATATTTTTTCGGGTATATCTTCATCAAGAGTCGGATCAATCCTTAAAACATCAACTCCTTTCTTGTTGAGGTGATAAATTACAGAATCAGCATGTAAATCTGACTTTAATGCTATAACCAGAATTTGCATGGAGGATATAGACCCGGCACTCAGACCGGGTCTATATTACTTTTTTAACGAGGACAAAGAAGCATTGTTGTCAGCAAGTTCTCCGTCTGCGTTTTCCACCTGCACTTTGATACCAAGTTTCTCAAGAAACGCTTTTTCCACATTGCCAACATTGGTGTTTCCATGAATCTCAAAATCACCAGCTGTAGGTGAGCCCTCTGCCCTAATACTTGCAAGAGATACATCATCATCCGCGAATCGAGAACCTTTGTATACGCGAATATTTGCCCCAAATTCCTGAAAAAATTCTTCTTTCAAACGTTTCACCTTGTAACGTCCGTCAACCTTTAGTGCCATTTCAAACCTCCTTAGTCTTATTATCTTTAACTCTTAACAAGAGTATGGACTTCTTTAAGTTTCATATCATTCGGCGCAAAAGTCGCACCATCGGGAGACATTATTTGAATACCAATGCCCATTTGTTCGGCAAAAGCCTTCTCAATTTCACCAACAGTGTTGGTTTTACGAATAGTGATTGACTGTATCTTCATGGAAGGCGGTGAATTACTGGCAAGAGTTGATTTAGGGTCGGCAGGTCTAGCGCCTTTCCCTGTATTAATTCTGCCATCTGCAGTTAAACCGTATACACGTATCTTTGTTTTAAAAGATTCCTCAAAACGCATTTGAAGTGTTCCTACATGCATATTTCCAGTAACTTCAATGTCCTCAAAACCCAATATACCTTTAATTATGTTTTTCATTTGCATATACCTCTTGATGTTTATTTTCCAGCTCTTTTATCACCCGATTTACCTGGCACATATTTTGAAGGTTTATACTTACCACTTGGGGTATATCCTGATTTTATTGTATGCCCTGGGGTATGACATGAAGTAGGCGGCGTTGATGTACGTGCCATTGTAAATAATGGAACACCTTGCGGCGTCTCATTAATTTTTAGTACAGGATTAAAAACCATGTCATCATCTTTTTGATAGATTGACGATGGAAACGGCTGCAAAAAGAAAGCCACCAATGGTTTCTTTTCATTTGATCCAATTCTTAGTTCTTCCATAAAAAACCTCCTTTATTCCGCCTCTAATTCGCGGCGTATATCTCCTAAAATTTTGCCGTTATATAAAAAATTCTCAAAGCCATTTGATGAACTTCCGGTTAACTCAACTGATACGTTGCTTATAGTTCGAACTTCACCTTTAAATTCAACATTATTTTCTTCATCAGCCGTCTTGCAGGTAATGTTACTATCGCCTTTATAAACAAGTTCGCTTCCCTGTTTAATACCAAGCATTTTAAATGTTGTTCTGGGACGCTTCCTTAAGATTTTTTGTTTGCCTTCATCGGTCAATTCTTTGGTAATTTTATCAGATAATAATTCGGCTTCTTTTTCATCAATTTCGGTGGCTACTCCCAATGCTACAAGCCCTTTTAATGTATCTTTGGCTTCCGATGGAGAAAGTTCAAAAAACTCCCGCCTGTCATTTATACGAAATTTGTCATAGACCTGATGTATGAAATCTTCCAGTTTCTTATTTTGGTCTGATTTTACGGCATAATAGCAGGAAAACGCGCAAGGTATAAATGTCCCGGGTCCCCCTGAACCGGCGCTTTCTTTAAGACGTTGTTCAAGATCGTCAGTTATGCCTATTTTAACCAGTTTAGGCATCCATTCATTGATGAAAATGTAAATATAACCCATTTTTGCTCCTCATTTATCATGTTTTCAAAGTACAACCCTGTTTTCTACAAGGATTTATAAAAACATTCTAACAGATGTTTTAGATTATGTCAATCTATCAGGTAAATTTATTATATCTACAAGGAAACTGTATGGACGGGACAGAAATCAGGGGAATTTTGGCCAGAAACATAAAAACCTGCCGGGAACACCGTCTCTGGTCGCAGGCTGAATTAGCCGAGTATTCGGATATTTCTATACCGTTCCTCAGCGAAATAGAAAGGGGTAATAAATGGCCTTTTCCTGATACATTGGGGAAAATTGCCAAAGCTTTAAATGTGCAAATTCACGAGTTATTTTGGGAAGGGAAAACCCTGTCCCATAAAGAACGGGATTTTACCAATCTTGTAGTCAAAGAAATGCTCATTGCTCAAAAAGTGGCTTCTGACAACGTTGTGAAAAAGTATTTGAAGTAATTTAATTTATAAAGTTCTGTTAATAATTTTCATTTCCTGTAAAATATCGCCCAGGCATTTATCGCCGATGGGATAATTTAAAGCCTCTCGTGGCGTATCGTATTGTATCTCGCTATTCTCATCGTCCACATTCATTACCGATACTCTATAACCAAACGGATTTACATAGTAATGTTTCCTATTATACGAAAACTCCAATTCACAGCCTCGGCGAATACAGTCAATAAAGTCATCTGCATCGGCAAAATTTTCATCGTAGTCAGTAAATACGTCTCCCATTTTGTTAACGGCAATAAAACCTTCTTCCCAGTAGTTTTTATTAAGCTCACACTCATCGAAGGAAAAACGACCTTCAGGTAAATCCTTAAAGCCGGGCAGCGTTTTGTAAAATTCAATGGCTGCTTCGGCTTTTTCTTTAGTTTCGTATATGCCTAATAATTTTGTTTCATCCGATGTTAAATTCTCGTCTAGAGTAATCCAATGACTGTGTTTTAATAAAAATACCGTTTTCATTGCCATAACCTCCAATTATTCAAAATATTAAAAGTAAAAACCTATGACAGATTTTTAACTATTTTCCGCGCCAATTTACAATGAGGATTTTCGCTAATTACTCCGCTGCCAACCTGTAAATAGCCTCGGCGGCTTGTTCGTCGATTTTGCGGTAATTGCCGACAGGACCAAAGTGGACGGCGCGTTTTGCCATTTCGCCGATTCGCGCTGGGTCGATGTTTGCGTCCTTGAAGCGGACAGGCATCCCGATTGAGCGGAAAAAGTTTTCCATGCGGAATACGCCTTCGAGCGCGGCTTGTTCGTAATCGTAGAACGCTCCGTCTACGCCCCAGACTTTTGCGGCAAAACGCGCCAGGCGGGGAGTGTTCTCTTTGATGTTGTACTTTATCCATGCTGGGAACAATATCGCAAGTCCCGCGCCGTGCGCAAGGTCGAAAAGCGCGGACAATTCGTGATCCAGAGCGTGGCTCGCCCAGTCTCCGATACGGCCGGTGTCCAGCAGTCCGTTATGCGCCAACGCGCCAGCCCACATGATTTCCGCTCTCGCGGCGTAGTCCCTCTCTCCGCCGGAAAATATTTTCCGCGCGTTGCGGATGATTGTTCGCAGTGCGCCTTCACAGAGTTCGTCAGTAAGTTCCACGTTTGGCTCTTTTGTAAAGTAGCGTTCCATTATATGCGCCATCATGTCCGTTATTCCACATGCGGTCTGATACGGCGGCAAAGTGTATGTCAATTCCGGGTTCATGATCGAAAAGGCGGGGCGGATACATTGAAAGTTTATCCCGCGCTTCCACGGACCGGCTTCGTTTGTGATGACGGAGCTGATGCTCGATTCGCTTCCCGCCGCGGGAATTGTTACGATTGTACCGACTGGCAGAGCCTTATCCGCCGATTTTTTCCTGTCGTAGAATTCCCACACATCGCCGTCGTTGACCGCGCCGACAGCAATCGCCTTGGATGAATCAATCGCCGAACCGCCGCCGACAGCGAGGATCAACTCAATTTTTTCCTTCCTAACAATTTCGATTCCCTTGTAAACAAGCGAGAGTCGCGGGTTCGGCAGAACGCCGGTTAGCTCGACCCACTCAACTCCCGCGCCCTTCAAACTTTCTTTCACCCTGTCGATAAGTCCCGAACGGACAGTAGAGCCGCCTGAGTGGTGCAGTAAAACTTTTTTCGCGTACTTGGCGGTTTCACTCCCAACTTGATTTTCCGTTCCCTTGCCGAAAATTATTTTCGTCTTGTTACAGTATTCAAAATTTTGCATATTTCCTCCTTGTTTGAAAATGCAAGTGATATTTATAAGCTGTCAATTTTTTTCAGTATCGAAAGCAGTTCCGCGCCTCGAATTGGTAGCGCGGGACGGAAATTTCGTCCATCGGGGAGGGACATAAATTCCGTTTCTACACAGCCGAGTATTGAATCAAAGAACGGCGAAAGAGGAGGAATGTCCGCTATTGGACTGCGCGGGTTCGCGCCTGTCGCGTAACGCGCGGAGTAGCGGGAAAGCAGACCTCTGTCGGCGCGCGCTTCGGCGTAAAGCCGCCAGATTAGCCATGCCGCGCCAGATCGTGTAACGACTTCATCTGTACTGGGTTTACCCTTTGGCCATTCGTTAACGGCGATGTCCTGAGTATAAGGGATAAAAGCGCGTTCAAGAAGACGATTGAATAATTCCGCGATGCTGGTGTCCCTGCCGCCGCTTATAAAACGCAGAAGCTGGGTTTCATTTTTCGCGAGCGTTATGCAATCATTCCAATTAATGGTTTCCCGCGTCAGCATATCCAGAGAGCCGGAAGAAGCGCCGCCCGAATTGCGAAGTTCCCATGCGTAGTTGCGCCCGCTTGTGTAACTTTCGCGGTAAACATTGTTCAGTCCCGAAGAAAACGCCAAATCAAAAGCGCCGGCGGCTTCGGAGAAACGCTTCAGTTCAATGAGCGAACGCCCTCTTTCAATTTGCAGTTCTCCGAAACCAGCGGAATTATGACCTGCCAGAGACAATTCCCTTTCAATAATTTCCATCCGTTTTTCGGGATCGCCTTCAAGACGAATGTTCAAAATTGTCGAGGGAATATTTCCCGGTGAAACTGCGGCGGACTGACGGTAAAGACGCAGAGCATCGCTGTACCTCCCTTCCAGAATGGCAAGCCTGCCCGACCATGCGATGAGCTTTCCCGAATAATCAGCGTCGGCTGCCGATTCTTTTTCCAGCTTGATTATCATCTGCCGCGCCGATGTCATTTCGGTCTGTTTCTTGCGCGCCTCATTTCCGCCTATCGCTTCCAGCGGAACAATTATTTTTTCAAGTTCAGACATATCTTTTTCCATCTGATCCTTGTGGCTGTTAACCTTAATATCGGATTTTAAAGAAATACAAGAGGAAAAAAGATACACTGTCGCGCACGCAAAAAACACGGTTAAAATAAAATGTTTTAATTTACTATTTTTCATCTTGCACCTCACAATTATCTGAATTGCCAGCGATACAACCGCCGATCCATACCCAAGCCGGTAATTTCAGTTTTTCCCTTGTTGTTCTCGGTGAAAACAGGTTTTCCCCATATCGGCAGAGGGAAGCCTTCCAGAGAACGGAAGTTGCGCGAATAGGCATACAGGGCGTTGCCTTCGCCGGTGATGAAAACTTCGGGAATTTTATCGCCGTCGCAGTCATAAGTTGTAATATAGCCTTCTTCTTTTACGGAAAAGCCCGCGATGTTCTGGGATAGAACTTCACCTTCAAGGCTCACCCTGAAAAAAGTTCCGTCGGCTGAAACAAGCCAGAGAAAGTCTCCGTCAAAAACAGGCTGTTGGTAGAAAATGCCCTCAAGCATGACGGGGAACGGCGGATAGACAGAGCCGCTTTCATCAAAAACGGATAATCCTCCCGCCTGGCTTACAAAGGCTATACGCAGACTGTTGTTATGTGCAAATAAAAGCGGCGACCCGAAACCGATGCTGGAACTTCCGGCTAGGCTGTCATCGTCATTTTCGCCGTCGGCTGATATGGGTACAGGCCAATTCGGAAGAACTTTTCCGTCCGCGTCGAGAAGCCAGATTTCACCGAAGAAACTTTTTGGATAGACAGCCGCATAATGGCGCGCACCGCCTCTTGACGACATCGTAAAAAATGAAGGAGGAGAGCGTAGAGCGGAGAAAAACGAAGTTTCCCAGACGCTCTGCCCGCCTTTTTCGTCAATGATATGAACTTTTCCGTCTTCGTCGCAGAGGTAGAGTCTGCCCCCAAACGCCGCCGGCGGAGATGAAAGCCTTAAACCCGTAAGCAGTGGGAAACCTTGCGCCGGTTCAAGCCCGCTGTTTACAAGCGTTACCCGTCCGCGTTCGCTGACTACCCACGCGTTTACCGCGTTTTTATCGCCTGTTCCTTCCGCCGGAAGAATCCAATGCTGTCCCTGACCGGAAAGATCACGCGTACTGTTATCTGCAAGATTTACTGAAAGAACGGAAGAACCGGCGCTGAGAAATATACGGCTGTCCGCTTCCTTTCCGGCTGCGTAAACGCGGTTTGAGATTCTGCCGCTTGTTTCAACCGAAAAGGAGTTCACGAGCGTTACGCCGCTTCCAGAACCGGAAACAAGGGCGAGAGAAACTTCCGCCAGACTGTTGTTAAAACTCATGCGGACAAGCCCCTGCCTGTAAAGAGACAGAAACCCGCTAAAAACAGTATTTTTTCGCAGGAAGAAAGGCAATGACCTGTCCAGAGAATAGTACAGGCTGAACGCGCCGGAAGCGGTTTTTCCTCCGGCAATGTTACGCCATGCGGCGGTTTTTGGAAGCACGTCGTTTCTCTGCATTGCACGTAACGCGGCTAGAAGAGTCTCCGCAGATTCGCTTGCAAAAAGGCAGTCTTTGTAAACGGTGTAGTACGGCGAAGGCAGAAAAATATCCCAGCGTCTTAACAGAGACTGTAAAAATTCGGGAACTTCGATGCGGGGAATACGCACTCCGTCAAGATTCAACCTGACATTTTCATTAAGCGCGATGGATTTAAACGCTTTGTCAAAAACCGCCTGCCGTTTTCGCTCATCGGCAATTTGAATCGCGTAAACGGGATGAGGTCTGCCCTCCATTCCAAAAACCGCGAATTCATCCCCCGACCATGAAAAAAGAAGATCGTTTATGGAAAGTCCCAGTATTGTCCGCGAAGAACTGTCCGCTCGCTTTATCGTATCGTCAAGTACAGGACCCGAAAACACAAGCGATGCCTGATAAAGCTCATCAAGCGTTCCTGCGGAAAGGATTGTCGCGTATTGTACGGACGCGGGAAGACGCTCAGTAAGATCAGGCACTCTGGAACGGCGTTCAATCAGGCGGCTTAACGCCGTCTGCCGGGACGACAGCGGCGCTGTTAGGCGCAATTCAATTTTTTTGGGATACACAGAAATCCCCGCTTCCACGGCGGAATTAAATTCTATGTTTTTTATAACCGCCGCCATAGTCGAGTCCTGATCCGTCAAAAGAGCGGCGATAAATTCCTGATTGACCAATAACGCCGCGTCAAAAGACGAAGGTTTTATCACGCTGAACGCGGCGTCTTTCCATGAAGACGAGCGCGATTCAAAAATAGCGGAACTGTCGGTAATAAAAAGCAGATTGCGATATTGACCGATGAACAGCGTTTTGTTTCCCATGCGGTATTCAAAACGGGAATTTTTTCCCGCCTGCACATAGTACAGGTTGGGAATATTTACAAAACCGGAAAGCATTGGAAGTATGCGTAGTAACGGCGAAAAAAAACCAAGATCACAGGCGGCTATCAGCGTGCGCGGCGTACCCGCTGTTTCCGTCTCAGGCGAATCAGTGCGAAGAATGGCGATCTCGGCGTTTCCGCGCGCGGCAAGACGCAGTAGGCGGTTATTCAGGAGCGGGTTTTCTTCCAGTGAATTTAAAAAAGCCGCCGCCGGAGCAAGCGCGGACGTTGAGTTAATTTCTTTCAAAGGTTCGTGTAACATAAGTTTGTCGAAAAATTGCGCCGGATTGAAAATTCTAAAGCGAAGAATTGCCGAGTCCGGAATTACCGTTTCGGCATTGACTCGTCCAATCAGGGAAAAAGCCGTCCACGCGGAAAGAAGGACAACGAGAACGATGATCACTATCAATATAACTTTTATGGGACGTTTAGGTTTTTTTTCATTGGTTTGATCCATAAGCTCATTCTAAATTAACAGGACGAAAAAATGAAGATACCGCGAAGCTGTAAAATTCAATGTTTGCTATGTTTCAGGTAAAGTTTCGGGATTTTCAGCTTCAATTTGACCATATGTTGATTTGGCAAAAACAAGAGCCTGAAGAATGCCAAGAATATAGTCCTGCTGTTCCGCATTGAGTAATGAAAAATCATCGCATACTTTTTTTAGTTTTTCTTCCTGAATCATAGCTCCTCCGAACTATACTCTGTATGTGAGAATTATATATTATTATGTGAGAATTGTAAATAGTTGTTTTATATTCATTTTTTTGAAATATCACCCATTCTCAAATTGTGAAACTCAACATTGCATAGTGAGTTTGAATGTAATATGATATTGGTATGACAATTAGCAAACGCATACGACACCTACGGCAGACTCTCAATATGTCGCAAGTTGAATTTGCGAGAGAAATCTATATCAGTAATGGTTATATCGCCGAGCTTGAGTGTGAACATAGAAGGGTTAATGATAGGATTATTCACCTAATTTCGCTGACATTCGGGGTTAACGAAAAGTGGCTGAAAACAGGCGAAGGCGATATGTTCTTTAAAACACCGGGTGAAAAATTACAGCGCATGGTTAGTCTTTTTAACGAACTGCCGCCAAAATTTCAAGATTATGTGATGAATCAAATCGAACAGCTTTTGCACGTTACAGATGAAAAAAAGTAAGCGTAACAAATGATACCTCTTTATAAATTGGAAAAATTGCCGCGAACTCAAAAACTGCGAAAGATAACGAAAATTTTTTCTATGGCGGAAAACAGGCTCTCTCCGGCTGTCGAAAAAAGCGGCATTTATACTCCCGCAGAATTTACCTTTTTCGCGGATGCCGCCCAACTGCTTGCGAGTGACGGACTTTTTTCGCAAGACGCTCAAAAGGCGTTCAGTGAAGCCGCCGGTGTCTTTCAGGCGGCGATCAACGGCGGCGTTGACGCTTTACGGCTTCGGCGCGCCCTTAACAGCGTAAAACATATTTTGCTGGCGGAAACAGGACGCGATCAAGCCGACTGGGATTTTACCGGCAGCGACGGCAGACTCGATCCTGTAAAACGGCAAATCTTTGACGGTATGCTTGTTTATCTGGAAGACATTCGTTCTCCTTTCAATGTGGGAGCCATGTTCCGCACCGCAGAAAGTTTCGGCGTCGAAAAAATTTTTTTGTCGCCGTTCTGCGCCGACCCGCGCCACCGGCGCGCGGAAAGGACTGCAATGGGATGTGTGGACATAGTGCCGTGGGAACGGCGTGATTTCTTCGCCGCGCCGGAAACCGCCGAACTGCCGTTTCCAGTTTTCGCCCTTGAAACCGGCGGCACTCCGTTAGCTGAATTTCCCTTCCCGCGCCGGGGTCTTTTGATAGCCGGTTCCGAAGAGCTGGGAGTAAGCCCGCGCGCTCTCGCGGCGGCGGACGCTTCGCTGGGAAGGGTATCAATTCCCTGTTACGGCGCAAAAGCCTCGCTGAATGTTTCAGTGGCTTTTGGAATTGCGGTACAAAAGTGGGGTCAAACTTGCAACGCGGAGACAAAAAATCACAGCTAGGAAATCATAACAACATTTAAGCTTGTATTTCCCTTGAAAAGTCTTTGGAGAGCCGTTCCAAAAGGTTATCGACTTGTTTCTTGTTGTGCAGTCCGAAATTTTCCAGCGCGCCTGCGTCAAACTGATCAAAGTTTGCCGCGCCGTTTTCATATTCGCAGAACATATTGGCAAGGTATACTGTATCAATCAAATTTTTAAATTCGGGCGGCGCGCTGTCCGGGTCATGGTGAAAACGGATTACCGCTACAAGCGCGTCGGGGAAATTCCATTTTTCGGCAATCAAAGCGCCAAGTTCCGCGTGATTCATGCCAGCGGAAAGATCCTCCGCCGTGGAAGCCGGGAGATTCCTCTCCGCGCAGAATTTCCTTATTTTATCCAGCAGATCGGGATGAACATTTGAAAAAATAATTTTTCCTATATCGTGCAATATGCCGCCGACATATACGTCATCAAGAAGTTCCTGATCATTTTTGAAATTCTTGGCAAGACTGAAAGCGTAAAACGCGGTTTTATACGAATGTTCCCACAGCTTCTTTTTGTCAACTGTATCGTCGCCTAATATTTTCTGCGTTCCGTATGAATAAAGCAAATTTTTAATGCCGTTGATGCCGACCATTTTTACCGCTTCTGAAATATTATCAACCTTTTTGGAGAGCATATATTGTGCGGAATTGACGATTTTCAACAGATCCGCCGTAAGAGCCGGGTCCATCGAAATCTGCCGCGCTATCATGTTAATATCCGAATCAGGATCGGCAATAAGTTTCTGCACAAGAAGAATGTTTTCCGGGAATTGCGGAAGGCTGTTGATGTTGGCTACTATTTCATCAGAAAGAATCGACATATTATCCACCATCGTCTGATCCAGCGGAATAGATATGCTTGTGATAGTGAATTTGTTTGTGGTTCTGAACGAAAAGGCATTGTCGTCAAGACCGATTTTTTTCAGCATAAGAACAAGGATAACAATTCCAAGTCCCGCTCCTTCGGAATCGTCCAGTATCTGAGACAGAGCTTCTTCAAGGTTGTTGTACTGTCTGGATCTCGCCAGTTTATCGTGAATACGAAGCTGTTCCATCTTGGTAGCCGTTACATTATTGCGTATTTCAATGTTAATAGTATTTCTTTTAATTTGTAAAATTATTTTTATATACAACCCTTTTATTTTTTGAAGCTGAAGGTAATGCGAAATCTGGTTGATTGTTTCGTTCTTAAAATTATCCATGCCAATTTTATAATCGTCCGGGTCTTCAATATCCAGTCCCTGTTCGGCAAAATACACGCGCTTTGTGTTGGCTTTTTTCGCGTTGACAACAAGTTCCTGCACGCAGTAGACGATATAATCTTTCAGTTTTAATTGATTTGTGTGCTTAAGAAAAACATTAATCACCTGTTCAATGTAAACTTCAATTTCTTTCGGCAGAGTATATGTTGTTATTGTCAGAGGGAATCCGGATTGTATAGCTTTTTTTATTTTTCCTTCATCTACAACCAGTCCGGTAGTAGGAGTCATATCAAAAACACCGCCTTTCAGAATAATACTTCAAGTTTATAATACCCCATTATTTATTTCGGCATAACCCCCAAATTTCCGTAATTTTAGGGTTATTAAAACTAATTATTGACGAACAAACCGGGATAAAATGACACAGTTTGGGGGTAGTTTTTCAAATATGCGTCATTATTTCTCCAAATTTAGCTGTTTTTAATATTGAAAACGACAAAAAACAGGAAAAAATCGCTATTTTTCACGAAAATTCGATAAAAACAAGGCTTGGCATGGTTTTTGCTAGATTATTAGTCCTAAGACAAGGAGGAGAATATGAAAGACGTTATGGGAAAGAGAGAAGTTGAAGGAAAATCGGACGGAAACAACCTTGCGTTTTATCTCAGGGCAATTAACCATATTCCTCTGCTGAACCGGAATGAAGAGGAACAAGCTGCCCGCGCCGCGGCTGACGGCGATAAAATGGCGAGAGAAAAACTTGTTACCGCGAATTTAAGATTTGTTGTCAGCGTCGCCAAGAAACATCAGGGGCTTGGTCTGCCTCTTGAGGATTTAATCGCCGAAGGCAACGTCGGTCTTTTGAACGCGGTTGACCGCTACAATGTTGAAAAAAATTGCCGTTTTATTTCATACGCGGTGTGGTGGATACGTCAGGCAATTTTAAGCGCCATTTGCGAAAAATCCAGAACGATCCGTCTGCCTACAAACCGCATTGCCGATCTTGTCAGAATTGAAAAAGCGAGAAAACTTATCAGAAAGCAGCTTTCTTTTGACGAGGAAGTCAGGGAAATCGCCAAAATGCTGAACATGGATAAAAATGAAGTTATGGGACTTCTTGCTATCTCTAAGGAAACACTTTCTCTGGATACTCCGGTTTCACAGTACAGCGATTCGCTGTTGAAGGACTTAATTGAAGACAACCAGCATCAGGCTCCTGAAGCGATCGCCGAACAGAACATGATGGAAAAAGAAGTTGAAGAGGTTTTGAATTCGCTCAACTGGTACGAAGCTGACATTATCCGCTGTCATTTCGGAATTGGCAGAAATACGCCGATGTCGCTGAAAGAGATAGGCGCCAGGTACAACTTGAGCAAGGAGCGCGTCAGGCAGATTGAAGAAAAAGCCCTTGCCAGACTGCGTAACCCTCTGAGGGCTAAAAGATTGCAGGCGTATGTCGCTTAAGCGGCGGATAAATACTTGCCAAGTATCGCCTGCACCGCGTTGAAATCAAGCGGTTTACCGAGATGGTCGTTCATGCCGGCGGCAAGACAGCGTTCAACGTCTTCTTTGAAGACGTTAGCTGTCATTGCGACAATGGGAACCCGCCTATGCGTTTGATTTTGCCCTGCCTGTTCATTTTCAAAGGCGCGGATCAATCTGGCGGATTCATAACCGTCAATGCCGGGCATGTGTATATCCATAAAAACCAAATCAATGCCTTCGGGGTTTGCGCGGAACAAATCGTACGCTTTTTGCCCGTCTTCGGCTTCGATGACTTTCAGTCCCAGTGGTTCCAGTATGGTAAGAACAATTTCGCGGTTTATTTCCACGTCTTCGGCGAGAAGTATCCGTTTGCCGCTGAAATCGGAAGGCGCATCGGACTCGGCGGACTTTTTTTCTGCGGCGGGAACGGCGGACGCGGCGGGTATTCCGGCGCGAATGGTAACGATAAAAGATGAGCCTTTTGTTTCCTCAGACTCGATGCGTATTTCGCCTTCCATCAACTCCACGATTTTTTTGGAGATGGCAAGCCCCAGTCCCGTTCCGCCGAATTTGCGGGCAACGCTTGAATCGACCTGAACAAAGGACGCGAAAAGCTTTCCCTGCTGTTCTTTGGGAATACCGATTCCCGTATCCGTTACGGTAATTTCAAGGGTACAGAAATTTTCGTCCTTCGGGACTGACTGCGGCTCTATTCTGCGAATGGAGAGCGTGATTTTCCCTTTTTCCGGCGTAAATTTGATCGCGTTTCCAATCAGGTTTGTGATGACCTGCGCAAGCCTCTGCTCATCGGTAATGATTCGAGCCGGAACGGAAGGGTCGCGGTTTATAACAAGTTTCTGCTTTTTTTCACCAAGACGGAATTCAAAAATACTTATCACCCTTTCTATCATGGCGGAAAATTCAAACTCGGTGCATGATAGCTCAAATTTGTCTTCCTCAATTTTGGACATATCAAGAATGTCGTTGATAATCCCGAGCAAATGCACCGAAGCGCTTTCGACCTTATCAAGGCAGTAATCCTTACGTTTTGAATCGCCAGAAGCTTTTGCGATATTTGTCATTCCGATAATCGCGTTAAGCGGAGTGCGGATTTCGTGGCTCATGCTCGCGAGGAAGTTTGATTTCGCCCGGCTCGCCTGCTCTGTTCGCTCCTTGGCTTCCATGAT
>JAISSH010000067.1 GCA_031273265.1 Treponema sp. | reverse complement strand
GCGGAACGCATACATTTGATAAACTCGACCCAAAGGCAATCGTTTTCGTTATAGTCCCGAATGCCGCCTTTTGTCCGTGTTACTGGCGGAATTAAGCCCACCCGTTCATAGTATCTGAGCGTGTCAGTTGACAAACTGTTTTTTTTGCCTACTTCGGCAATCGTCATTGTTTAGCCTCCAAAGATCATTATATATATAAGGCTACAAGTTGGAGCTAACTCCAAGTCAAGGGGTTTTTGCCTTTTTTTGATAAATTTTTTTAAATGCCAGCCCATATTGGGCTGGTGGGCGATCTCAAACCGCCCGAAAAGAGTAAATTTAACGGCTTTTGGGTAAATTTTGGGGCAATTCCTTTACTAATTATGGGCGTTAGCCCATATTCCTATTATATTTATATGCCTACCGCGCCGTAGGCGCATTTCTTAAACCCTTATTTCTTTATTCTTAAAAATATAAAAACAATAAAGTCCCCGGATGGCACGGAAAGGCCAGAAAACGTGGGGTAAAAAAATTTTAGCATAACTTGTTTTAGGCGTATATTTCTGCTATTGTATACCCCATGAAGTACGACGTAATTTTAGCGGGAGTCGGAGGTCAGGGGGTGCTTTCCGTCGCCTCGATTATTGCCCGCGCGGCGCTCGCGCAGGGGTTTGAAGTGCGCCAGAGCGAAGTACACGGAATGGCCCAGAGGGGCGGAGCCGTATTGTCCCACATGCGCATTGCCGATGAAAAGATCTCAGGCGACCTTGTCCCGAAAGGCAGCGCCGATCTTATTATTTCCATGGAACCCCTTGAGAGCCTGCGTTATGTGTCATACCTCAAACCCTCGGGCGCACTTGTTACCTCGGCGGAGCCTTTTTTAAATATCGGCAACTATCCCGATCTTGGGGAAATACATTCCGCCGTAAAACAGCTTCCGCTCTGGCGTATTGTGGAGGCGTCCGCTCTCGCGAAAGAAGCGGGACTCGCCAAAGCCGCGAATATGGTCATGGTGGGAGCCGCTTCGTACTTTCTTCCGGTAAAAACCCAAATTCTGGAAAAAACCATTACAGAAGTTTTTTTTTTTTTTTACGCCGTGGCTGCCGAAGCCAATGTAAAAGCTTTCAATCTGGGGCAGAAAGCGGTAAAAGTACAAAACAGCAAAGAGAATAAAAAATGAACTTTCAGTATTGGCAGCCTGAAATAGAAAAAATGCCAAGAGCGGAGCTTGAGGCCCTGCAGCTTCAAAAACTGAAAGCGGAAGTCGTCTGTTCCTTGCGCACCCCGTTTTATAAAGAACGTTTGGCAAAGGCGGGCGTTAAAAGTCAGGACGATATTAAAACGCTTGACGATCTTAAAAGGATTCCTTTTACTACAAAAAACGACCTACGCGACGGATTCCCCTACGGTTTTTTATCAATTCCAAAAGAAGAAGTTATTAGACTGCACGCCTCAAGCGGAACTACAGGAACGCCTACAACAATTTATTTTAACAGCGAAGATATTAAACAATGGGCGAACTACATGGCGCGCTGTATTTACGGAACAGGCTGTACAAACAGCGACGTGTTTCAGAATATGATAACTTACGGTCTTTTTACAGGCGGTTTGGGTATGCACCAGGGCGGCGAAGAAGTGGGAATGCTCGTAATACCGGCTGGAGCGGGAAACACGGCGCGCCAGTTTAGGATGATGCAGGATTACGGAACAACCGTGTTACACGCAACTCCTAGTTTTCTCCTTCACCTTGAAACCAAAATGAAAGAAGCCGGTGTTGCAAGAGACAGCCTGTCCCTTAAACGCGCATTCGCTGGCGCGGAACCTTACTCCGAAGACATAAGACAGCGCATTGAAGCGCTCTTAAAAATCGACGTGTACAATTCCTACGGTCTTTCCGAAATGAACGGACCCGGTGTCGCGTTTGAATGTCAATGCAAGGCGGGACTTCACATCTGGGAAGACGGCTACATCGCGGAAATCATCAATCCCGACACGCTGGAACCTGTCAAAGAAGGAGAAACCGGCGAACTCGTCCTTACAATCCTCTGCCGTGAGGCGACACCGATCCTGCGCTACCGCACGCGCGACCTCACTTCTTTTTACACTGAGCCGTGCAAATGCGGCAGAACCCACCGCCGTATGCGTCGCATAACGGGGCGCAGTGATGACATGCTCATTATTAACGGAGTGAATGTTTTCCCAAGCCAGATTGAGGAAGTGATCATGAGCATGAAGGAAGTCGGCAACAATTATCTAATCGTGGTTGAAAAAGAAGGCGCGCTCGACAGGCTGACGGTCAAAACCGAAGTGAGCGCCGATATTTTCATGGACGACTCCCGCCCCTTAAACGCGCTGAAAGATAAAATAAAAGAGACGCTTCAAGCTTCAATTTCAATCAGCCCGAAAGTGGAACTACACGAAAGCGGAAGCCTGCCGATTTCAGAAGGCAAGGCGGTGAGGGTGAAGGACACAAGACCTAAAGACGTGTGAATTAAAATTTCCTCTTGAACCTCAACCGAGCCCGAAGGGTGAAGGTTCCCCTCTTGACAACACACCTAAACACCTGTATAGTTTTAATATGGCGTTGTCAGACCTTCAGGAAAAAATCTCGATACTCTCAGGCGCGGCGAAATTTGACGCTTCCTGCGCTACTTCGGGGAGCGACGGCTATAAAGGCGCGGGCGGGAAAAAGTTCGGGACGAGTCTGCCTTCGGGGGTCTGCCACAGTTGGACGGAAGACGGACGCTGTGTCAGTCTTTTGAAGGTGCTGTTTTCCAATGTGTGCAAATACGACTGCGCCTATTGCGTGAACCGCTCGTCGGCGGAAATAAAGCGCAGCGCTTTTACCGTAAAGGAACTTGTCGAACTCACAAGTGAATTTTATCGGCGCAATTACATCGAAGGGCTTTTTCTGTCGTCGGGGATTTTCGCCGACCCTGATATCGTTATGGAAAAATTAATCGAGACGGCAAAAACTCTGCGCACGGAAGCGGGATACGGCGGATATATTCACCTTAAAATAATTCCGGGAACGGGCGAAAAAATGATCCGCGAAGCGGGGCTGTGGGCGGACAGACTCAGCGCGAATATTGAACTGCCAACAGAAAAAAGCCTTCTGTGTCTTGCTCCGCAGAAATCGGGAAAAACAATTCTTGGCGCGATGAATGATTTTCACGGATTAAAAAGTGAGTTTGAGGAGAGCCGCCGAACTCCAAAATTTTTATCACAGGGAAAAAGCGCGTCTCCATTTTTTGCTCCGGCGGGTCAAAGTACACAGTTGATTGTCGGCGCGACAGAGGAAGACGACAGGCAAATCATCAACTTGTCAAGTTCGCTCTACCGTAAATTTTTATTACGGCGGGTGTACTATTCCGCGTTCATTCATCCCGGCAGTTATGTGCAAAAAGAGAGCCGCACAGACCCGCGCCTGCCTGAAGGTATCGGACCGCCTTTGGTGCGGGAACATCGTTTGTATCAGGCGGACTGGCTCCTGCGTTTTTACCATTTCAGCGCGGGCGAAATTTTGAGCGAAGAACAGCCGTTTCTTGACGCGCACATCGACCCGAAAACAGCGTGGGCGCTTAAAAACCTCGACTTTTTCCCAATCGAAGTGAACCGCGCCGATTACGAAACTTTACTGCGTATCCCGGGCATCGGCGCGAAAACAGCGAGGCGGATCATCGAATCGCGCCGTTCGCGGACTTTAAGCCTCGACAATCTGCGCCGAATGGGGGCGATCTTAAAACGCGCTCGCTATTTTCTTACGGCGGGCGGCGCGTACATCGAAAAGCCGGACGATCCGGCGCGTATCCGGCGGCTGTTATCTGACACAGACGGCGCGGGATTGCAATTGCCGTTATTCGATTTTTGATATGTACTTGGAGAAGAATTTAACGCAGAGGCGCAAAGGGCACGGAGGACGCGGAGGTTATTTATGGAATTAACAAAACTTTTATTAATGTTGGAAAACGACATCCATGTATATACCGGCGGGGAAAATCTTTTTGGCATTGAAGATGAACCGTCCGATTCGCGTAGAATCGAACTAGACGATATAAATTTTCTTACCTGCTATTTTTCAAACGGCTTCAATCCGTCCGCGCTTGATGAAAAAGCGCGCGATCTTTTTGAACTTTCGATAAACGCCTTCGACGCTATTGTTCACGCGTGGATGAGCGAACTGCAAATCGAAGCGGAAATTATTTCCTATGGTCGCAGGGTTATTGCCGCGGCGGAAAATATCGGCGGCGCGGAAGAAAGACGGCTCGCGGCGGAAAGGGCGGCTTGCGACAGGACATGCGCGGACACGCTCACGGTAATGAACACCGCGTATAAAGTTCAGCATGAAGCCCACAGGATGATGGGGCTTTTGCGGTTTTCCCCTGATGAGCAGGGTTGTTATACCGCGAGGTGCGCGCCGGATCACTTCATTCTTCCCGCTCTGGGAGAATATTTTACTTCCCGTTTTGGAGAGACAGAATGGGCTATTATCGACGAAAAACGCGGCATGAGTTTGAGCCGCGAAAACGGCAAACAGGCAAAAATTATCGTTCGCCATGAACCTTCTGCCGTCGGCGGGGACGAGTGGGAAAACCTCTGGCGGCATTACCACAAGACCATCAACAATGAAAGCCGGAACAATCCCGGTTTACAGCGTCAGTTTATGCCCAAACGCTACTGGAAATACCTGCCTGAAGCTCCAAATTACGCTGAATAGGTGTAACTTTCGCTGTCTATTCTAAATTTATTATATATAGTAAAATAATACGCGAAGGAGGAGGTCTCTGCGTCTCAAACCAATTTTCGCGATATTTGTATTGCTGGGGCTTCTTTTGTCTTTACGTCTGAACGCGTCCGCGCAAAACAACGAAATGTCTCTTGGACTTGATGAGGCGGTAAGGCTCGCTCTTGAAAACAACCTGAACCTGAAAAAAAGTGAAATTGATCTTGCCGCGAGCGGCTATTCGGCAAAACATCTTTGGTCGGAAATTTTTCCCACTATCAGCGCGAATACAAGTATCGGTTACACAAGCCCTCTGGTTTCAGGCGACGGTTTTGTTTATGACGATTCCGGTAAAAGATACACTTTCGGTTTTGGCTTAAATCTCGGTCTTAACGCCGGGACTCCCTATTTATTAAAAAGCATTAAACTTGCCCACCAGAGCAATCTTTTAAAATACGAAGACGCGTGCAATCAGCTTTCAATTCAGGTAACAAAAAAATTTTACGCGCTTGTCGCGGAAAATAACAACCTTGCCCTTCTTGAAGAAATTCTTAATCTTGCGCAAAGACAATATGAAAGAAGCGAAGTGTCTTTCAGAAACGGTCTTGTCGGAGAGCTTTCATTAACACAGAGCAGATTGGCATTGGAAAACGCGCGTTACAGCCTGAGCGCGGCAAGTATCGCCCATGCGAATAATATTGGAGAATTTCTGGCTATGCTTGGCATGGCGTCGGACGCGAAAACAGTTCTGTTAGGTGACATAAGCATCTTAAAAATAGACGCCGATGCTGAAGCTCTTATAAGACAGCATCTCGCAGGGAGACCTGACATTGTAAATGCGTCAAGTGAAATTGAAAGGCTTGAATACGCGAGAAAACAATCGGTATTGCAAAGCCGCGCGCCTTCTCTTAATTTGTCTGTGGAGTGGAACACCGCTATCATCGATCCTTATACCGACAGTCTGAGCGGTACTATGCGTCTTAACATTCCAATCGATTCATGGATTCCGGGAACCGCAAAAGATCAGTCCATCGGCAGGGCAAAAGATTCCGTAGAAAAAGCAAAGCTGGATCTAACGATGACAGAAGACGCGGCAAAGACTCAAATCCGCTCTCTTGCCGCTCTTCTGCGCAATTCATGGGACAGCATAACGATTGCCCGCCTGAGCCTTGAAGCGGCACAGCGCGGTTACGAACTGACGGAACAGGGTTTCAACAATGGAATTGTAGAATCCCTCGTGCTTGAAGATGCGCGTAACGGCATGGCAAACGCAAGACAGCGGCTTCTGCAGAGCGAACTTTCCTATTTCAATATGATACTTGACCTTTCAGCCGCCCTGAATGTGGACTGGAAAAATCTTATACAAGACTTTGGAGTGCCAAGTGAAGAAAAGTAAAATTGTTACCTTTTCGATAATTTTTTTCATTGCGGCGTTTGCGGTGCTTATCGCGCTCAAATTTATCCCCCAAAACAACCAATCTTCGCAGGCGCAGAATGGGGATACCGCTCAGACGCAGGGAGGCGGATCTCCCAGAAGCGGAACGCGCAACGCAACCGCAGTGCGCATAACGCCGGTTACGCCGGGCACTATCGAAAAAAGCGTAATCATTAACGGCGATGTGCTTGCTCGCAATCAGGTAACAATTTTTCCGACTGTCGGAGGAAAGCTGGTTGAAGCGCGGCTTGGCATCGGGGACAGGGTAAACCGAGGCGATGTTGTAGCTATGGTAGATCCGTCAAGACCGGGAGAAGTTTATTCGCGCAGTCCTGTGGTTTCAACGGTCTCAGGAACAATACTGCAAGCGCCGTATAACATCGGCGACACGCTTACAACACAGTCGGCTGTTTTTGTAGTAGGCGACCTTTCATCTCTGTTAGTCGAAACTTTTATCCCGGAGCGGTTTGTCGCCGTTGTAAGGCAGGGTTTGAACGCCTCACTGTGGTTTGAGGCTATTCCCGGCGAAACATTCGGCGCGGAAGTTGTGGAGATAAATCCGGTGCTTGACCCGGCAAGCAGAACAATGCGGATTCGCCTGCGTTTTACAAACCCGGACGCGCGCATAAAAGCGGGTATGTTCGCGACAATCAGTCTTGTTACAAACCGCAGGGTTAACGTGCCTGTTATTCCAAGAATGTCGGTTATCAATACATACGGTTCATGGATTGTATTTATCGTAGATGAAAACAATATTGCCCGCCGGCGCGAGATTACTCTTGGAATCGACAGCGAAGAATCTTTTGAAGTGCTTGGCGGTATTAGTATGGGAGAACAGGTTGTAAGTTCGGGACAGAATTTTCTTTCCGACGGCGATCTTGTCCGCATTGTGAATTAATGCGAATAACTAACGGAGTTTGTCATGACTATTTCTGAATATTCAGTTAAGCGTCCTGTAACGATTGTAATACTGTTTGCCCTGGCAATGGGAATTGCCCTGACAATGATCGCCAATCTTGCCGTAGACCTGTACCCTTCAATCGCGCGTCCTGTCGTTTCTGTTTACACGCGCTTTCCCGGCGCGGGACCCGCCGATGTGGAACGCAATGTTACCGAACGGCTTGAGCGTTCACTTTCCTCTTCGCGCGGACTTTCCAATATGACAAGCAATTCACAGTTTGAAACCAGCAACATCAATCTTGAATTTGAATATGGAACAGACATGGACAAGGCGGTAAACGACGCGCAGATTCTTCTTAACCGGCTTGTCAATTCTCTGCCCGACGGCGTTTATACGCCGGTTGTCCGCCGTTTCGACATGAGCGCTCTGCCGATAATGCGCCTTGTCGTTAGGGGCAACTATCCGCCGGATCAGCTCCGTATTTTTGCGGAAGATGAAATCCAAGCCGCCATTGAAAGAGTTGAAGGCGTCGCCGCGGCGGAAGTTACTGGCGGCACAACACAGATCGTTAAAGTCGAAGTTTCGCTTAACCGTCTTGCCGCCTTCAACCTTACCCTGAACGATATTTCCGCTTCGCTTAAAGGACAGAGCGTTCTTTCATCAGGCGGAAATTTGCGCCGCGGAACGCGCGAATATCAGATAATGACGCAGGAAGAACTTGTCAGCATCGAGCAGATAAGGCGGCTTGTGGTAAAGACGGTTAATCTTTCGGGAACGGGAGCAAACCGTTATCAGGCGGTGCGCCTTGAAGATGTCGCCAATGTATCGCTTGGCTACAACGACAACGCTTCAAGGGTTAGCATAAACGGTCAGAACGGAGTGTATATTCAGGTAACAAGCGAAAGCGGCGCAAATCAGGTTAAGGTGTCGGACAGAGTTCAGGACGCGCTTGCGGATATTAACGCCACCCTTCCGCAAGGTATAACATTAAGCGTTCTTTCAGATAACACAACGATGATCCGTTCTACCATGAGTCAAGTTTATTCAAACGCCATTCAGGGAGCCATCCTTGCCATGTTTATACTTTTACTGTTTTTGCGTAACATAAAAGCGACTATGATAATCGGCTTTTCCATTCCCATTTCAATCCTACTTACCCTTATGTCCATGTCAATCTTCGGCTTTACGTTGAATCTGCTCACCATGACAGGGCTCATCATGGGTATGGGTATGACCATGGACGCATCCATCGTTATCATTGAAAATGTACACAATTACCGTGAACGCGGCGCAAAAGCCGAAGTTGCCGCCATTCTGGGAAGCCGCGAAATGTTACGCGCCATTGTAGCGTCATCTGCAACTACCCTATGCGTATTCATTCCCCTGATTATTTACAAGAACGATCTGAAAGAAATGGGACTGATGTTCAGCGACCTTATTTTTACCGTGGTAATTTCGCTTACCGTCTCCCTTGTCGTCGCCATTACCCTTGTGCCGAGTCTTTCAGGCTCTGTCTTAAAACTCAATACAAGAATACAAAAACCGCTAAAAAACAGATATTTCCGCTTTTTTGACGATAAAATGGAGGGGTTTCTCTGCGGCATGGAAAACAAATACCGCAGACTGCTGGAATACTGTCTTTCGCACCGGCTTATAATTGTTCTGCTGGTAGTTCTTATTCTTGTCTTTTCGCTTCTTCAATTCAGCGGTATCGGATTGAATATGTATGTCCGTATGCGTACCGACGACAACGTGACTCTTAACGTAGCAATGCCGCAGGGAACCGCCATCGACGTAACTGAAAAAGTGTTATTCGACATTGAGGAACTTGTAAAGCGTGAGGTGCAAGGTTATGTGAACATTGTCCTTACCGCCCGGCGCAGCGGGAACAATCAGGGTTCTCTGCAGATCACCCTGCCCCCTCCGGCACAGCAAACCGACACCCCCGATACGATTATCCGCAAACTCACTCCCCACCTTAACTCAATTCCCGGAACAAGGATAAGTTTCCGGGCGGGACGCGGCATAGGCAATACCGACCCGATTGAAGTCGCGGTCAGTTCAAAGGATTATAACGCGCTTATGGCGACTGCGGAAGAAATTCAGCATATAATGATCAATTATTTACCTGAAATTGAAAATCCGGTAATAAATGTTGATGAAGGCGCTCCTCAATTACAGATTGAAATTGACCGCGACCGTGCGGCGAATTTCGGCTTGTCAATCGCGTCAATCGCTTCGGAGATACGCACCGCCATGGACGGAGACGCCGTAACCACCATGAGCAGAGGCAGCCGCCTTCTGGATGTGCAGGTCAGGCTTCAAGATGAAGATCGTCAGGGTATGCCAAATCTGGACGCTATATTTTTGATGAGCCGAAGCGGAGAGCGGGTTTCCCTTTCAAATGTCGCGCGAATTGCGGAAGGACGCGCTCCTTCTTCGATACGGCGGGAAAAACAGGAACGCGTAATTCGCATAACAGGCGGGCTTGAACCGGGAATAGCCGCTACAGATATGCAGCGACGTCTTGAAAGTACGGTAGGACAGCGCCTTGTTACCCGTGAGGGCGTAACGGTTCGCTTCTTGGGCGAAGCGCAGGAAATTCAATCCTACACAGGGCGTTATGTGCTAATTGTCATTACGGCGATTTTCCTTGTCTTCGGCGTTATGGCAAGCCAGTTTGAATCTTTCGTAGACCCGTTGATCATTTTCTTTTCGATACCTTTGTTGTTTATAGGCGTTATATGGATATACAAACTGGGCAATCAAGCGATGACAATGTTTTCCATCGTGGGTATTGTCGCGCTTGTTGGAGTTGTTGTAAACAACGGAATTGTTCTTGTTGACTACACAAACACCTTGCGCGCGCGCGGTTTGAAGGTGAGGGAAGCCTGTCTTGAAGCCGGCAAAAGGCGTCTGCGCCCGATTTTGATGACGAGCCTTACGACAATTCTAGGAATGGCTCCAATTGCGTTTTTCCCCGGCGCGGGCGCGGATACAATTCAACCAATCGGCAAGACCTTTGTCGGCGGTCTTTTGGTAAGTACATTTATGACGCTTTTTGTTACTCCGGTAATGTATTCGGTACTGAACTCAAGACATGATAAGTTAAAACAGTCGGCAGAATAGCGTATGGAGAAAATAAAAGCCGCCGTTATCGGGCTTGGACGCATTGCCTCTTTGCTTGAGGAAGACAGTCTGCGTGAAAAGCCATGTACCCATGCGGGCGCGATTTCAGCTAACAGCGAATGCGTCCTCGCCGCGGGCTGCGATATTGACGAGGAACGCCGCCGCCTCTTTGCCGAAAAATGGCAGGTTCCGGTTTTTTCCGATGCCGCCGAAATGCTCAGTATTCACAAACCGCAAATTTTAGCGATAGCCACGCACCCCGACAGCCACTACCGTTACTGCCGCCTTGCCTCCGAATACAAAGTCCCGGTCGTTATCTGCGAAAAACCGCTTGCGGATAAAATCGCCGACGCGCGAAAAATCGCCCGCCTTGCGGAAGCGAAAACCCCGGTAATCATCACAAACCACGAGCGGCGTTACTCGCAAGATTATACCCGCGCTAAAGAAATTCTTGATGAGGGAAAATTGGGGGGTCTTTTGGGAATACGCGCTGTTTTATACATGGGAAAAACCACCCGCCTTGTAGATCAACTCTGGCACGACGGAACTCATCTTGCGGACGCGATAATGTTCCTTACGGACGCAAGGCTGAAACACCGCCGTTCTTGGGGCGCGCGTCTTAATTCACGTAACGGAACGGCGTGGCTTGAAGGCTCGCTCCAAAAAGGAAAAAACTCCCCGCCCGTTCCGGTAATTTTTGAAATCGGCGCGGGGCGGGATCATCTGGTCTTTGAAATTGAGTTTTCCTGCGAAAAAGGCAGACTACGCATAGGCAACGGCGTTTTTGAAATCTGGGAAAGCGTTCCCAGTCCTTACGCCGAAAAGTTCCGCTCCTTAAAAAACACGGGCGAAATTTTTTCCGGTCTCACAGGCTACTTTGCCAACATGCTGCAGGACGCCGTCTCCTGCGTCCGCGACCCTCTGCGCTCTCCCCGCTCCGGCGCGATTGACGGACTGCGCGTCATTGAATACCTGAACAGCGTAAGGCGCTGGCGGTAATTCCAAAGAGGTTCACGCAGAGACGCTTTTTTATACTTGAGCAAAGAAGATTTTATGGCTATAGTGAGAGATCAATCACGGGGGGTTGGATAGCGGCTATTCCGTCTGCTTTGGGAGCAGAAGGTCGGGGGTTCAAATCCCCCCCTCCCGAA
>JAISSH010000075.1 GCA_031273265.1 Treponema sp. | reverse complement strand
GCGTGGCGTTCAAGGTCCGAGTGTGAATACGACGGCTAAAATTGCTTTTATTTAACTTTGCTCTATCACCAGATGCCATACTAAAAATAAAAATTTATTTTCCAGCTCTATCACCCTATGATAGACCAATGTGATATAATAAAGGTATGAAAACTGAAAAGAAACCGGCAAGGATGGCCCTGCCGAAAACGGCGCTTCCCCGTATTTACCAAATTGACGGGGAAATAGCATCCATGAGTTACCCGAATACGGACGATTTGGCGAGGATGTGCGAAACCGGTACGGCTACCATAAGCCGCGATATTGCGTTTATGAGGGATCAGCTTTTTGCGCCGATTGAATACGATTCGCTTAAGCGAGGTTACTATTACACGCAGAAAACATTCCGTCTGCCGACTGTTTTCGCGAGCGCGGATAATCTGCTTGCCCTCGGCATGGCGAAAAGCATTCTTTCGCTGTACAAGGAAACTCCGCTGTATGAAGCGTCCAAATATCTTTTGGAGAGCATCATGACTCCGATGGTCAGCGACGGTAACCGCGACTGGCTGGAAAACCGAATAATGGTTCCGCCTGTCGCTTCCGCAAAAGTTGACGGCGCTATTTGGGAAACTGTCGTTAAAGGATTAAAAAAAAATCGTATAATTATTTTTGATTACAAAGGGACATGGGACAATGAGGATAAGTTCAGGAAGGTTCACCCCTACCAGCTTCTTTTTGATTCAGGCGTTTGGTATCTGTACGGATTTTCGCAGGAGCGCAAGGCGACGCGTATTTTTTCACTGTCGCGGATCAAAAACGCAAGGCTTACAAAGGAAAGTTTTACCCTGCCGAAAAAATTCAGTTACGCCGATTTTTACGGCGACAGTTATTTCGGCGTTTTTGTCGGAGAAGAAAAAAGGCATTTTGTCATTGAGTGTTATGAGGGGGCGGTGATTTACGCATCGGAGCGGCAATGGGCGGCGGATCAAAAAATCACTGATATTGACGGCGGTATAAAAATTGAGTTTAACAGCACCCAATACGACAAAGTGTTGAGGTGGGTGTTGTCATGCGGTTGTAACGCGGTTCCTGTAAAACCGCAGAAGCTGGTCAATAACTGGAAATTGCACATACAGGAAATGCGAAAACAAGCGGCAAGATGAGAAAGGAGCGTAACTGTTGGAAATACATTCAAAAAATTCGGGACTTGTGTTAGTATGATTATTAATAAAGTGCCGCTCTGTACTGGACAAAAACTTAAATCTATACTATACTGCCTGTGATGAATCCTGTTGAAAGCGTCCTATTAAACAACATAGACAACCCCAACTCGCTTTTCATCTTTCCAACCGACGTAGCGGCTTCAAGGTGGGTGGATCATCTGCTCCGTATCAAGACACGGCTCGACAGCGGCACTGTGGCGATGAACAAATTTATCGCATGGGACGTTTTCAAACAGAATTCGATAAAGTCAAAAGTACAAAATAAAAAGAGCATACCGTCCGCTCTGCGGAAAATTTTTGTAAGCCGACTTGTCGCGGAAAACGCTTCTGTCTTGGAACAGGGGAAAGAGCCGCTTTTTTCTTCGTTAATACGAACCCAATGGGCTTCTCAGTCCGCGCATTTTTCTCCTTGGCTGACGGCGATTTTGCCGCAGTTAGGCGCGTGGTTTACCAAGACTACAGGGCTTTCAACGGACAGCATATTGAACGAAGAGGCAAAAAAAGCGGTTTGCGATTTTGAAGGCGACGACAGGGATATGTTTACGCTTGTGTACCGTTACGCGCAATTTCTTGAAGCGAACAATCTTTTTGAACCCGCATGGGAGACTCCGCCGTTTAATGATGAAGGAAAAGAATGTTTTATTTTTTTTCCGGAGTCGCTTTCCGATTACAACGAATACAGGGAACTGCTTGTCTCAAGCAATCATGTAAAGACAATCAGCGCCTCAGATACGGAAAACTTGCCTTGCGACACTTTTTTCTACACCAATTCGCGCAGTGAAATAACAGAAGCAGCCCTGTACATACGCGCCTTAAACGAAAAATCAGGCATTGAGTGGGACTCTATCGCGGTTTGCATTTCCGATTCAGAATATTACGAACCCTATGTTTTAAGGGAATTCACAAACAGAAACATCCCCTTTGTAAAACGCAGCAGCAAACCGTTAAGCGATTATCCGGCGGGACAATTTTTCCGCTCTATAATCGACTGTATTTCGCGTGATTTCGCCTTTTCCCCTCTTGTTTCCCTAATCCTGAACAGGAATCTGCCGTGGAAAGATACTTCGCAAATTCACAACCTTGTTGAATTCGGGATAAACAACAACTGCATCAGCTCATGGACGGAAAAAGAAAACGGGGAAGAAAAAACGCTGAATGTTTGGGAAGACACCTTTGAAAGCCCGTTTGGGCGGCTCGATCCGGGAGCGCGTTATTTTTTCAACGACCTAAAGCGGCGGTTACACGCCATGCGGAGCGCGTCTTCTTTTTCCGAAGTACGCAGGCAGTATTTCATTTTCCGTGAACGTTTTTTCGACATGGACAAATGTTCGCCGGAAACCGACCTTATTCTGTCGCGCTGTATTTCGGAATTGATGTATCTTACCGAAATTGAAAAGGACTTTCCCGGCGTACCCGCCGCAGACCCTTTTTTATTTTTTACCGAATATTTAAGCGAGATAAATTATCTCGCGCAGACAAAAGTTTCTGGAGTTACAATTCTTCCCTACAAAACTGCGGCTTCCGCTCCTTTCGACTGCCACGTTATTCTTGGAGCGGGACAGGACAATTTGTCGGTGGTTTATTCCAAACTCGACTTTCTTCCGCGTAAAAAGCGGGAAAAACTCGGCATATTTGACGAAGACGCGTCGCTTTCTTTTATCAATCTGCATAAATTCAATTCAACAAAAATCTCAGCCTTTTTCTGCTGTGAGCAAACTTTTTCCGGTTTCACAATACCGCACTCAAAAATAAATGCGCCTTCCAAACCCAGGGAGCGTCACGCGGAACTTCCTGAGTTACGCGATAAATTCGCGCCCGATTATTACAAAGAAGAAAGTTCTATGTGCGCGTCGCTTTCTTTCGGAGAAATAAATGCGCCAAAAAAACTCCACGAGAATCAGATAAACGGTTTTAACAACTGGAATGACCGCCGAAAACAAAACGCGTCCGGCGGCGCGGATTGGGAAACCGGCAAACCTCTTCTGGAACTGATACGGAAAAAATACGCCTACGATGAAAAATTTCAGGATAAATACAGCGTTTCCGCGTCATCATTGCTGCCTTATTATCAATGTTCCCTGAAGTGGCTCTTTGAACGCGTACTTTCGCTTGAGAATGTCCAGATTGAAGCAAGCCTGATGGCGGAAAATATTTCCGGCATGGTATACCACGCCGCTCTCAATTTATTTTTTTCAGCGATTAAAGAAAAAAAAGAAAAACTTTTAAGTCCGTTAAACTCAGAGCAGGGACTTTACATTCCTGACGATTACCGCGCATTATTAAAAAACTGCGTAGATACTATTTTTAACGATTTTCCGTCGCTTCAATCCGACGGTAAACCGCAGATGAGTTCCCTTACTGCCCGCCTCCTGCGCGCCGGAAAAAAACATTTTCAATTTAATCTTGAAAACTGTATCGCTCATTTTCTTTCATACTTTTCGGGATGCCATGTCGCCGGATGCGAAACTTCTTACAAAGCTGAACGTGATTCATTTTTTCTCAACGGAAAATTAGACTGTATTCTGAAAAATTCCACAAACGAGTATATTATTGTCGATTTTAAGTTAAAGTCAACGCCAAAGCGCGCCGATTGTACAGGAGATGATGAAAACGCAATTTCAGATTTTCAGCTTCCAATGTACATAACGCTGGCGGAGGAAAACGAAAAAATAGAAGTGCATACGGCTTTATTTTTCAGTATTTTGAATTCAACTCCAGAAGTGATCATCGGCGCTGTTCATGACGGAGAAACTGAAATAACGATTCCAAAGAAAGAGGAAGATCAAATTTTACGCGGCGGCGAAACTTATAAAAAAATATTTGAAGAATTCAACAATAAAACAAAACAATTTGCAGATGAAATATCAACTGGTAGTTTTACCGTTTTTGAATCGGAATACAACAACTGTAGAGGCTGTGATTACAACAGTATCTGCCGAACGGTCTACATCATTAATCGTGAAAGAAATATATCTTTGGGGAAGCATTAATGAGCGATAAATCAAATCGTCCTGAATTGAATAACGAACAAAAAGCCGCCGCATTCTGCGCTGAAAACGCCGTCGTCGCAGCCGGAGCAGGTTCAGGAAAAACCATGGTGCTTGCAAATCGTTTTGCATGGCTGCTCACAGAGAAAGGTTACAATGTTGATGAAATCCTAACGCTGACATTTACCAAAAAAGCCGCCGCGCAAATGTTCAGCCGGATTCATTCTCTTTTATCGGAAATTTCCGAAAAAGAAACAGGCGTTAAATCGGAAAGAGCGCGGCGGGCGCTGGACGATTTTTTTCACGCCAGAATACAAACGCTGGATTCCTACAGCACGGCGCTTGTAAAGCAATGCGCTCCCCGTTACGGTATAAGCCCCGATTTCATAATCGATCAGGAGCGCTGTTATGAACTCGCGCTTGAAGAATCGCTTCCGTATTTAATTACCCACCGTCATCATCCGGCGGTTGAAATGCTCTATTCAACCAAACGCCCAAGCGATATTGTCCGTAAAATATTCGCCGATGTTTTATTCAATTACTGTCTGATTGACAGACCAAGGGACTTTAACGCTGATGCAAGGACGCAGTTCAATGTCATCTGCGCGGAATGGAAAAAACAATGCGAAGAAATAGCGGTTATACTTCAGGAAATCGGCAATGTTATTTCATATGACAAAGAGCTGTTCCCTGACATTATTCCTGTTATGTACAAGTTTAAAAGAAAAAATATTAACATTCCAAAATATTCTGTTATACAAGAATATTTTAATTATTTAATGAGTCTGCCACCTGAATCCTGCATTGAAAAAGCGGAAGCTCATCCCATACAGAAAGATATTGTATCGCTTCTTTATTTTTTAGCGGAAATATACTCTCTTAATCTATCCAAAGGAAAAAGACCGGCGGCGGGCAACCCGATAAAGGAAAATATAAGGCAAATCAGGGCGCTTTTCGGAAAATTTTCATCATTGGCTGTTTCCTGTATGCAAGCCGGTTTTATTGTTTCCATTATGTCTCTTTTGCCGGAATTACAAAACCGTTATCTGAATAGCAAGCGCGCGGAAGGAGTGCTGACATTCGCCGATGTAGCAAGTCTTTCCAGAACCATACTTCTTGAACAGGAAGATATAAGGCAGAGTGAAAAAGAATCCTACAAAGCGATAATGATAGACGAATTTCAGGATAACAATGAACTGCAGAAAGACCTGCTCTTCCTGCTTGCGGAAAAACCGGAAGTAACAAATAAACTTATACCCAAGGCGGAAGACCTTTGTCCCGGTAAACTTTTTTTTGTAGGTGATGAAAAACAATCCATCTATCTTTTCAGAGGAGCGGATGTTTCCGTCTTCCGTAAACTGAAAGATGAAATAAAAAGCGCAGACCTTCCATTAAGGATCAATTACAGGTCAGCTCCCGCCCTGATAGGGGCGTTTAACGCCGTTTTCGGCGGCGGCAATTTCGACTCTGAGGGAAAAACGCCGCTATCTGTGATGCCCTCTGTCTTTGCGCCCGGCGTTTCAACAGGCGGAACTTTGCCCCTCTACGAAGCGTCTTACTCCCCGCTTGAAACAGGAAAAAAAATCGAAGGAAAATTCTCGCTTTACATACTGAACAAACAGGACGACTCTTCAGATAACGCCGTTTCCGCAGATGAAAACGAAGCCCGTTTTACCGCCGAAAAG
This sequence comes from Treponema sp., assembly GCA_031273265.1. Classification (GTDB taxonomy): domain Bacteria; phylum Spirochaetota; class Spirochaetia; order Treponematales; family Breznakiellaceae; genus WQXQ01. The sequence continues at coordinate 10,437 of JAISSH010000075.1, read as the reverse complement.
ATTCAAGGTCTGCTGTCAGAAAAAACAAAAATCGGCGGACAAAAGTACCAGCCAAAAGATATTGCCGTTCTATTTCGCTCGCGCAGTCCTCAGTACCTCTACGAAAAACATCTGCGGCTTCTCGGTATTCCCTATATTTGCGAAGATGTCAACGACTTTTTTTACGGCGGGATCGTAAATGACATTATGTCCGTTCTCCGCCTTGCGGCGCATCCGCTGGACAGCGCGGCTTACGCGGAAATGCTTCGCTCTCCTTTTGCCGGACTTTCCCTGCCCGGCGCCGCTTTATGCATGGCAATTTTTAAGGGTGCGGAAAATCCCGCGCCTTTCAGCGATGAACCTCTGCCTCATCTTGACGAGGCAGACAGGGATAAATACCTTCACGGACAGAAAATTTATTCTCATATTTGCGGCATGGCGGCTAACGAAAACATCAGTTCGCTTGTAAGCGAATTGTGGTACAACGAAGGCTGTCGTTATGAAACAGAATGGAACGCCGCCACAAGCGTATACAAAGAATTTTTCGACTATCTTTTTCACCTTGCCGTGAAAGCCGATGCCGCGAATGAGGGGCTTGCCTCTTTTGCGGATTCAATGCGCGCATTCAGGGATTCGGGCGGGCGTCTTTCCGACATTGAAATCCCGCTTGAACGCCCCGGCGCGGTGCGTCTTCTTACGATACACAAAAGCAAAGGTTTGGAATTTCCCGTTGTCTTTATCTGCTGCTGCGGGAAACACAGCCAGGCGGATAGAAGCGAAGAAGTGTTTTTTTCGGGAGAGGCGGGAATAGTTTTCAGCCCGCCGCTTCCTCAGGTCTGTTACTCTATTCAAAATATGCGAAATAATTTTTTCTGGGAACAGTCCAGCGCCGAATCGAAACTAAAAAGAACTGCGGAACTGCGCCGCCTTCTATATGTGGGAATGACAAGAGCCGAAAAAGAGTTGTACCTAACGGGCAGTCTTGATATAAGAAACGCGATAGAAACAGATGATTTTTCACTTATAATAAAAAATTATACAGAAAAAAAATGTGAAAATAATGAAAATCCAATCACAGGGGATTCAATTCTGAACAATGACACGTTTTTCGGTCTTTTACTGCCGTCAATAGCGTCGCATATTCCGCAGGATGGTCTTAAGAAAAGTCCTTCGTTTTTCAGTCTTGACGCAATTCCTGTTTATACCGATGAGTATATCAAAAGTCTTGAAACAACGAGCGCGGACTTTTCAAATGATCAAAGGGGATTGAACGGATATTTAAAACAAATTGAGCCTTTTTATTTAAAAGCTGAAAAAATTCAAACGCCCGATTTACAAGATAATCACATAACGCCGGTATCATTGCGAAACAAGGAAGAAGATACGGAACCTTCCGACAATTTTTGGGGCAGAAGTGATATTATTATAGACAAGGATTTTTCAGGAGAAAAGTCGGACGATGTTTTTGGAAAAGTCGATCACATGCTGGTACGTTTCGCGCAGACAGGCGATGAGTACACGGAAAAATTTAATTCCGGCAGTTTTGGAACAATCGCGCATATCTGCGTGGAAGCCTGCCTTAACGGCAAGGAAGCGGTAATTCCGTCAAACATCGCCGGATTTTTAACCCCTTCGGAAACGGACGCTTTGCTTGCGGCAGGCAGAGAATTAGCCAATCGCTTTGTCCGCTCCCCTATGGGAAAAGTTGCCGGAAGCGCGAAACTGCGTGAAAGCGAGTTCTCATTCAGAAGTCTGATAAGAAACAAAAAAGGAAGAGATATTTTTATCAACGGAACTGTCGATCTTTTTTTTGATGATGCGGACTCCGTTCACGTTGTGGATTTTAAGACAGACAGCCATGAAATACCCGCAGAACACACGGCGCAAATGGCATGTTATCACCAGGCAGTCTCGACGCTTTACGCTCTGCCGATAAAAAAAGAATGTCGCGCGTGGCTGTACTATCTTCGCACAGGGCATGCCATAGAAATGACGCAAAGGATTAAACAATTTAATTTAACGCACAGGGCGTTTCTATAAATTTTTATCTGTTCATCATTCTCTTTTTATGATATACTGTTTTTTATGAGCAAATTCAACGCTGAAGAATTATCGGATTTCGCGCGGTATTACGGATTTCATTACGACAGCGTTAATCCTCACGCGCTTGTAAAAGAAGTGCTAATTGAAATGGAAAGGGGGCTTGAAGGACGCAGTTCCAGCTTGCCGATGATTCCCTCTTATATTACTCCTGTTACGCACATTCCCGCCGGAAAAACGGTTCTCGCGCTGGACGCGGGCGGGACTAACCTGCGCTCAAGCCTTGTGCAATTTAACGAAAACGGCGAAGCTGCCGCGCAAAGAACCGGCAAAACGCCGATGCCCGGAACACAAGGACGCTTGAGCGCGAATGAATTTTTCAGCGCGATTGCGGACGTTACAATTCCTTTGCTCAAAGACACAAAAATCGAAGGCATAGGTTTTACTTTCTCATACCCTATGGAAATAAACGCGGATGCGGACGGGATTCTTCTTTCCTTCAGCAAGGAAGTTGACGCTCCCGATGTCATCGGAAAAGCGATAGGAAAGGGACTGCGCGGCGCTCTGGCGCAAAAAGGCTGCAAATACGACGGTCCGATTGTGCTGTTAAACGACACCGCGGCTACCCTGCTCTCCGGTCTTGTCTCCATTTCACCTGACGGCGAAGCGGTGCGGACAAAAAATGATTTTAATGCCGTTCCCGGTCCCGTAGTAGGTTTTATTTTAGGGACAGGCTTTAACACCGCCTATCCTGAAACAAACATTCCAAAAATCGGTTTTAGTTCTTCATCTCCGCAGATTGTGGTATGCGAAACCGGCAGCTTCAATATACGCCACAGGGGTCAGCTCGACATTGAATACGACAGCACAACAAAAAATCCAGACGGCTATTTTCTTGAGAAAGCGACGGCAGGAGCGTACCTGGGACCTTTAACTTTGCACATTTTGAAACAGGCAATCAAAGATAAAGTTTTACAATTTAAAAAATCTGACGAGCTTTTAAATTTTCCCTACCTTGAAACCAGATTTTTAAACGAGTTTGCCCATGCCCCGCTCGCGGCTCAGGGTCCGTTAGGTTCTCTTTTCGCCCCGGACGAAGCAGACGCCCTCGCCGCAGTGCAGTACCTCACGTCAATAGTGACGGAACGCGGCGCTCTTTTTTCCGCTGCGGTGTTAGCCGCAACTATCCTGAAAACGGACGCTGGTTTCCTGCCGTATTCGCCTGTCCGCGTCGCGGTAGAGGGTACAACATACCTGATTTACAAAGGAATGCGCCGCTCCCTCGAATCGTATCTGCACCAGATGTTGTTCAAAGAAAAACCTCGCCCATATATTGTCTCTCCGGTAGAACAGGCAAGTCTTTACGGCGCGGCAGTAGCGGCGTTAAGTAAAAAAAATTAGAGGAATAAAATGTCAGATAACGAACATATACCAACAAGAAGCGAAATAGCCGTTTCCGATACTTGGGATTTGTCAAAACTTTTTTCCGATGACAAAGAGTGGAACTCATCTCTTGCGGATTTTGATAAAATGGCGAAAAGGATTCCCTCTTTTCAGGGAACGCTTGGAAACTCCGCCGTCAGCCTTGCGGATTACCTTGATTTTTCCCGCGACCTGAACATTCTCGTTGAAAGGCTTTTCTATTACGCCGATTTGCGGCAGTCCGAAGATGAGGCAACCGGCGCCGCGCGGACGATGGTTGGAAAAATTACGATGTCCGCCGCAAAAGCGCGCGCCGCATCAGCTTGGGAAAATCCCGAAATACTGGCTATTCCCGAAAAAGACATGGAAACTTTCATGGCGCATGAGCGAATAACGGACTACCGTATCTATCTGCAAAGGACGCTCCGTTATAGACCGTACATTTTAAGCGACAAAGAGGAGCGGATAATCGCGCTTCACTCCGAAGGAGAGGGAGCGGTCAACGACGCGTTTTCCGTGCTTACAAACGTAGACTTTAACTTCGGCATGATCGACACGCCGGAAGGTAAACGCCCTCTTTCGCAGTCAACTTTTTCAGTATTCATGGAAAGCCCCGATCGTGATTTACGGCAACGCGCTTACAAAACTTTTTACGGCTGTTTTGACGCGCACAAAACCACGCTTGCAAGCCTCTATTCAGGCTCCGTCAAACAGGACGCGATCAACGCCCGCGTTAGGGGCTACCCTTCGGCGCGCGCCGCTTCCCTTTTTCCCGACAATGTCAGCGAAGCTGTTTACGATAACCTGATTTCCGCCGTCAGCGGAAAACTCGACGCATTGCACCGCTATTACAGCCTGCGAAAACGCGCCCTTAAAGTACAGGAACTGCGCCATTGGGACGTATACGCGCCGCTGGTTCCAACGGCGAAAAAAACCACAAGCTGGAATGAAGCTGTCGATCTTGTCAGCGGCGCGCTTGCCCCGTTAGGTGACGAATATGTTTCCACTTTGCGAAACGGGCTTCTTGGCAGATGGGCAGACCGTTACGAGAACAAGGGCAAACGCTCAGGCGCTTTTTCCGCCGGAAGTTTTACAGGCGATCCATATATCCTCATGAACTACAAAGATGATTCAATCCGCGATGTTTTCACCCTCGCGCATGAAGGCGGACACTCCATGCACTCGTGGTATTCGGCGCGTAACAATCCATTTATGCACTACAATTACACGATATTCGAGGCGGAAGTAGCCAGCACCTTCAACGAAGAGTTGCTGTTCCGTTACCTTGAAAAAAAATCCGAAAGCAAGGAAATACGCCTCTATCTTGTAAACAAACACGCCGACGACCTTCTTGCAACTTTGTACCGTCAAACCATGTTCGCCGAATTTGAAAAAATAACCCACGAACTTGAAGAAGGCGGCACACCGTTGACAGCGGAACTGTTAAGAAGCGAATACCGCAAACTTCTGGAAAAATACTTCGGCGCGGAAATGGTTCTTGAAGAAGCAAGCGATCTTGAGGGACTGCGCATTCCCCACTTCTACCGCGCGTTCTACGTGTACAAATACGCGACCGGCGTCTCCGCCGCACTCGCTCTTGCCGACCGCGTTCTGTCCGGCGGCGCAAAAGAGCGCGAAGATTACTTCACTTTTCTAAAATCCGGCGGTTCGCGCTTCCCGATTGAATCGCTAAAAGCCGCCGGCGTAGACATGAGTTCCCCCGAACCTGTAAACGCCGCTTGCGACACATTCGGGCGGCTGGTGGACGAACTGGAAAGATTGTTGTGAGACAACGATTCTGAATATGTACAATACATTTGACAGCCTTAAGGAAAAAAAGCTTACAACTGAGGAGAAAATAGAAATATATGATTTTCTCCTAAATAAGCCCATAAAGACTGTAGAAGCTGGTTTTATAAAAGCTGAAAGTAATAAGAAAGCAAAGGAAAAGACTCTGGAATGGATTGAGTTAACAGGTGAAAAAACTATCCATAGGGAAGATATTGGCGAAGTAGTATTTGACCGGGCAGGAGTAAAAACCAGTTTTGAACACAGGATTTATCAGAATAAACTTGATTCTCTTCCTGCAATACCGGATGTAATAGAAAAGGGCAAAATAATTGATATTTCCAATGATTTTGATGGAAAACCTATAAAAAATACCCTGATTGCAGCCCCTATTCAGATAGGCGAAAAGCCGGAAATACTGGTGGTCAGGTTAAGAATGATAAAGGGACATAACAATAAATTCTATGTTCATGATATTTTTATAGCGGACAAGATTTTAAAAAATAAGGGCAATACTGTCAAAGCCGGTAGCGCGGGAAAACCCGTTGGCGGATCCAGCAAAAGTATCGCCCATATCAAAAATATACTACATGATATATTATCTGTCAAGGATCATATTTTTACTTGAGGCATTACGTCCCCCCGAACCTGTAACGACTTACAGGCGGGCTACGCACACCCCTGCTGGAGACTCGATGGCTGTGACCTTTTTTTACGCAGACTTTGGTCTGGCTTTATACGAATCCACAGACATATGCCCCCGTCAGGTCTTGTGCGCACCCGCCCTGTAGTCAATTCAGAAAATGGTGAAACCCACCGTGTAACCCTACTCTCTACGGATTCTGCTTACTCCAGCTTCCTGTGTGGGTCGCATGACCCCATTGATCAGTGGTAACTGTCCCCGTAAATGTATACGTTCCCGCCTGTTTGCCACCATTGTTGTAGACAGAGTCAAAGTCGCCGGGGAATGATTCATAAAAACCAAGTTCTACATTTGCCTCAATGGTAACGCTGGTCAGTTGGTTGTTGACAAACGCTCTACTCCCAATGGTGATGACGCTATTGGGTATGGTAACGCTTGTCAGTTGGTTGTTGGCAAACACCCATCCACCAATGTAGGTGACGCTGTCGGGTATGGTAACACTTTTTGAGCTGCCAAAATAACATAATAACTTTTTTTCATCCATGCTAAGAAGAAAGAAGTTTTTGGCGACATAGGCAGTATTACCTGTATTAACTGTAATATTGGTCAGTTGGTTGACGGCAAACGCACCGTCCCCAATGGTGATGACGCTGTTGGGAATGGTAACGCTGGTCAGTTGGTTGTCGTTAAACGCATATTCCCCGATGGTGATGACGCTGTTGGGAATGGTAACGCTGGTCAATTGGTTGTTGGAAAACGCACCGTCCCCAATAGTGGTGACGCTGTTACCGATGGTAACACTGGTCAGTTGGTTGCCGGAAAACCCACTTAGATAAGTAACGCTGTTGGGAATGGTAACACTGGTCAGTCGGTTGCCGGAAAACGCACTTTCCTCAATGGTGGTGACGCTGTTGCCAATGGTAACGCTGGTCAGTTGGTTGTTTCGAAACGCCTCATACTCAATGTAAGTAACGCTGTTGGGAATGGTAACGCTGGTCAGTTGATTGTCGGAAAACGCTCGACCCCAAATCATTGTGACGCTGTTGGGTATAGTAACGCTGGTCAATCCTTTCCCTGTGTAAGAACCATAACCACTACTGTTATAGTCGCAAAACGCCTCATAACCAATGGAAACAACTGGCTTCCCATCAATTGTTGACGGTATGGATACAGCGCCTCCGCTTCCGGTGTAGCCGGCGATGGTAACTGTTGAACCGTTTTCTGTATAACGAAAATCACCATATGTTTTATAATTAGTGCCATCGCCGTTGTTGTTGCCATTATTGTTGTTATTCACGTTGTTATCGTTATTATCCTCGTCTCCGCATGAGCCAAGAATCATGGCAATAGCAAAGCAAAATACGATAAATACCTTAAAAACCGTCTTTTTCATAACTTCCCCCATATTTCCGCTATACGCAATAATATATACTTCTTATAGCAACTTGTCAACTATTTTTCCATAATTCTATATTAAATAATGACAACCAAACCACTTGAAATTCGCAGTGTTTTTGCAAAAAACGTCAAGGAACAGCGGAAAAATCTCGGTTTTACGCTCGAAAAACTGGCTGAATTAACAGGTTTAGCCGTCCAGACCATTAATGATATTGAAGGGTGCAGAAGATGGGTAAGCGATACAACAATCACCAAACTTTCATCCGCCCTGCAAATTGAAAGCTATCAACTGTTTATCGCTGATTTTTTTTGTCAAAAAATAATAATAGACACTCCAACCCAGCAATTGCTTGATTTGAAAAAAAAGATATTAAAAAATGTTGATTCGCAGATTGAAACGCAATTTGGCGATTTTCTTAAATCAGGATTTAACGCAAAACTTGCTGAAACGCAAAAATTTCCCCTTCAACAAGAAGACAGAAAAAAAGCCCCGCCCCATAAACCTGTCAAAGACAAAGCAAAGCGGGGTATCAAACCAGTTAACAAATAAAATTCCACATTTCCAAAAAAAAAACAGGAACGGAATACCGTTCCTGTTTTATAGCCGTTTTACGCTGCCGGCTCAGGTTGAGGTTCCGGCGCATTGTCTATTTTCGATTTCTTGTAACGGTTAAGGAGTACAATTAAACCTGCGACAATGAGGAGAAGAGGAATCCCGACGAGAGGACGTACGGCAATCCACGAAATAGCGATAACAAGGAGCGACAGAGTCACTCCTACTATTGTGCCGATCACCTGTGCAATTGCTTTTGTAGCTTTGCCCAGATATTTGCCGAGGAACGGTATTATGCTTAACAGTAGCTTAACGGGACTTAGGAGCATGGAGAAACCGAGGCACACAAGCACAGTTAAAAATATCCTTAAGAACCATGTCATCACGCTGTTTTCCGCCTGAAGCTGACCAACCATTTCGGCGCCTGACCTTTCCCCGGAGAACAACCTGTCAATCCGCGTACCGTTTTTGGCGGTATAGCTGACAATTGCGTCACCCTGTTGTTGGCCGAGCATGGAAGCCCTTGTTTCTTCGCTTGATCTAAATGAAATCCGCAAGTCGCCGGTTTGGGGGTCTGAAAGGTTTCCGTTGTGGATATATTGTCCATCCGAGCTTCGGCTGAAACCGGACGGGAGCGGAGTGCTTTCGGGAATTTTCAGCACAATATCCGCGCGTAAGTTTGACAACTGTTCTGGAGTTATGCGAAAATCTCCGAGTTTAGCGTCATCAGCGTAGACACTACCATTTTGAAATGCCGAGTCCGAAGGCCAGGGCTTGTTGGCATAGGATTGATCAACAAACCTGCTGGAGTTGACGGAAGTGGACCTCCATGCCCCGGTGTAAGTGTAGGTTACTTCGGCGTCCGTAGAGCTTCCCCTTTTTTCCTCCTGCCACTGATACATTTCGACATATCTTTGCAGAACAAAAGAATTCGCCGTTATCCTGTACGCGGGATCTGTTACAGGCGAGAAACTGAGACTGCCCCTGATAGCAACCAGTTTTCCGTTGTTTCCGGGATTAATCTGGGCGGAGCCGGTCTCTATTAAATTTTTGCCAAACTCGTCGTATGCCCGTATAGCCTTAACACTGCAGGATTCATTGCAGGCAAGCGAGATTAAGCAGATGAAAGCCACCGCAAGCCCTGAAAAAATCGCTCCGAAGGAATTGAGGAAACGGCTGCCCATATTGTTCTTTTTTGTGACAACATTTCCTACTTTTGTTAGATTTGATAGATTTACTTTTGCCATTCTATTTCTCCTTTATTTTTATCCGGAAATCCGCCGGTCTATTAACCAGCCAAAATTCCCGGTCTATGGTTCGCCGCAAAGCGGTTTCCATATTTAGGGCATTATTTCATAAATTAAAATTATATTCAAGAGGGTTGGACTATCTTAAGCCCTGAACCCAGTAATGATGTTTTGAGACGTAAATTGCTCCTAAAACCAACTCCCACCGCTTAACCCCCCGCACCCCTAGTTTTTTCCCTAAAGGGCGGGGAAATAAACATCAAGAGATTAAAACTGCCTGATAGGACGGACGTAGTCTCTTGAAGTACCACCAGCAGTGCTTTGGCTACCATTACCGAAAGATTGGTAAGATATAGCACCGGATTGTATGGTTGAAGACCAATAATCGGCATTCTTGAAATCGCCCAGATTTCTCCGTTTCAAGTTTCCGTACATTTGATCCAATTCATCCTTACTTGGTAAAAACCAGTCGTCAAAACCATTTAATACCAGGTCGTTAGCCTTCTGTGCAGCATTATCCCATTCCCCGGAAGTTTTACTGAGTACTTCTACAATAAGCTGGGTGTTCCGTCTGCCGCTTCCAATAGCCGCTGAAGTATTGTCAACCTTTGTATCAGTAGTTACTCTCCATCTGGTCTGAGAAGATTCCCCCTCCACAGGCGCGGCTTCAAGATAACGCCAGCCGCCGGAAGTGTTTCCCTTGTCGTAGAAAATCAAACCGCCTGCAGGACCGGTGTCGCCAACTTTGTATGCCTGTGCCGGTGGTGCGGCGGGAGTTGCGGACGCGGTGGGTGCTGCGGCAGAGGCAACAAAAATCCCTGAACCTCTGCCATTGGTAAAGTTTGCAGTTATCGTTCCGGGTTGAACAAGAAAGGGGATAGGGCTCTCACCCCGGGCAAACTGTTCCTTGTTTACAATATTTACGTTAAGAGTTACATTTTTATCGTTTCCATTATATTTGACAGTCTTTCCTCCTGACAGCGCCCAAACTTTCAACGTAACTGAATCGCCGTTGATTTTGGCAGCGGTAATAGCTAAGTCATTTGCAACGTTTGCGCCCACAAGAAGGTATAACCTAGGGTCATTCCTTGCAATTCCAGCGTAAACATAACTGTCTCTATAAGCTGAAAGACCGCTGATAGTCAGACCATCGCTTAACGCTGCCGGCGCCGCTGTTGCCGCGCCGCCTGCGGGACTGCCACCGCCGCCAACAAGATCGGTTATTATCTGGCTTGAGGCGATGTTCCGGTTGTACTGCCCCTGCACCTGCGCCGTCTGCACTTCAAGAGCGCGGATTCTTATTCGGTATGCATTACCCAATTTGCTCAACGCGCCCGACACAATGGTCTGCGCGCCGAAAAATTTAC
>JAISSH010000051.1 GCA_031273265.1 Treponema sp. | reverse complement strand
GGCGCAAGCCCGCAGCAGCCGACGCACCGCACGGGGTCTACGGAAAACTGACCGTCCTGAGTAACGCCGCCCGGTTCAAGTCCCAGCAAATTGCGGGTTTCATCAATTAAGTCCTGACTGCCTTTGAGATAACAGGCGGTTCCCAGGCATACGGAGATTTTGTGCCTTCCCGGCGCTGTGGTTTTGAAAAAGTGGTAAAAAGTAACGACCCCGTATATCCGCGCCAAAGAAATCCCGGTAAGCAAAGCCAGCTTTTCCGCCGCCGGGCGGGAAATAAATCCAAAGGTTTCCTGGGTTTTATGAAGAATCATGATAAGACTCCCCGGCTTAACCTTCCACTCATCTATAAAAGACATCAATTCCTGGGGAAAGGTAATATCCCCCTCAGTTTTAACAGCAGCCATGCAAACCCCCTGTTTAATTGGCGATTTTTCAAATCTATGGAATATTGTATCGGTTTATGGAAAAGTTGGCAAGTAACCAAGGGGGGCTTTTTTCATCTACACCCCTTCGGGGTGCACTAACTTGTGCCCCATTTCCCTCAACAGGTACTTTTGAATCTTTCCGCTGGAAGTGAGCGGGTAACTTTCAACAAAGAACACGTATTTGGGGATTTTGTAGCGTCCGATTTTATCGCGGCAGTAGTCGCGGACATCTTCTTCGTTCATTTTTACGTCGTGGTGCAAAATGATAAAAGCGCCGACTTCTTCGCCGTATTTTTCGCTGGCGATGCCGACAACTTGCGCGTCTTTGACGCCGGGCATGGTGTACAAAAAGTCCTCGACCTCTTTGGGGGAAATATTTTCGCCGCCTCTGATGATCATGTCCTTTATGCGCCCCGTAACCCTGAAGTTGCCGTGCTCGTCCTTCACTCCCCTGTCGCCGGAATGAAGCCAGCCGTTTTTGTCGATACATTGCGCGGTGGCTTCGGGCATTTTGTAGTAGCCCTTCATTGTGTTGTAGCCCCGGCAGCAGAACTCACCGTGAACGCCATCGGGACACTCTTCGCCGGTTTCCGGGTCGCGGATTGTAACTTCAACGCCGGGCAGGGCGCGCCCTACGGTTTCCACTTTCACGGTGATGTCATCGTCGTAGCGCGTTTGAGTCATCACAGGCGATGACTCTGTCAGTCCGTAGCAGATAGTAACTTCCTTCATGTACATAAGGTCTATCACCTGACGCATTGCCTCGATAGGACAGGGAGAGCCCGCCATGATTCCCGTGCGTAGGCTTGAAAGATCGAACATCTTGAACATGGGGTGATGAAGCTCCGCGATGAACATGGTCGGTACGCCGTAAACCGCCGTGCATTTTTCTTTTTGAATTGTCGCAAGCACAAGCAGTGGATCGAACCACTCAATAAGCGCGGCGGTAGAGCCATGCGTAAGAACCGCCATCATTCCAAGCACAAGCCCGAAACAGTGAAACAGCGGCACGGGCAAACACACGATGTCTTTTTCGGTAAAACGCTGGTTGTCACCGATACCGAGTCCGTTATTCAAAATGTTTCTGTGCGTAAGCATTACGCCCTTGGGGAATCCTGTAGTACCGGACGTGTACTGCATATTAACGACATCGTTGGTATCAAGCGTCGCTTCAATTTCGCGTAACTGCGCCGTATCGGTATGCTGACCCAAAAGCAAGACTTCGTTAAAACTGAACATACCTCGGTGCTTCTGCTGACCGACATGAACAACGTATTTAAGATACGGAAATTTTTCAGAATTGATGAAGCCCCTCTGCGCTGTTTTCAGTTCGGGGACAAGTTCGTTCACCATGCCAATATAATCAGAATCGCGCCAGCCGTTGGTCAGGCACAGGCAGACCATGTCGGACTGCTTCAATACATATTCAAGCTCATGTGTTTTGTAGCCGGTGTTAACCGTAACAAGAACAGCGCCGATACGCGCACAGGCAAAAAGCGCGGTGTTCCAGTCCGGCACATTGGTCGCCCAGATACCGACATGATCCTCTTTTTTTATACCGATACTGAGCAGTCCTTTAGCGAAGTCATCTACACGCTTGTCAAATTCGGCGTATGTAAAGCGAAGATTGCGGTCGGAGTAAACCAAAAAATCATGATCGGGGTGAGCTTGAGCCTTTTCGCGTAACACTTGGCTTAAAGTTTTTTCGATGTATTCCATGACGCGCCCCGCTTACACCGGCGTATAAATGACGGCTAGAATTTTTACCTGAGCGCTGTCCGCCGAAAAAACGCGGTGCGGCACGATGGAATCGTAATAAACAGAATCACCGGTATTCAATGTTTCTTTATCCACGCCGTATTCAAGCGCGAGTTTTCCTTCAAGCACATAGATGAACTCCTCGCCCTCATGCGCCGACTTTTCCTGTTGCGCGTCCGCCTCAATCGTTACGATGAACGGCTCCATGTGGCGTCCGTTTTTGTCCGCCGCAAGCGCGTTAAAGCTCATGCCGTGATGACCGTCCGGTTTGGCGTCCGCTCCATCGGGAACGCCAGTCTTGAAACGGCTTGCGGAAGCGGCTTGCCCCGCTCTGCAGATAACAGGTCCCAACTGTTCGTGATCGTCCAGAAGCGTACCGAGACGCACTCCCAACCCTCTTGATATTTTTATGAGCGGAGCCAAATCGGGAATGTGCGCGTCATCTTCGATTCTGGCAATTAAATCGACCGAAACGCCTGAGCGTTCAGCCAAATCTTCCCTGCTGATTGAATAAGTTTTTCTAATTTCGGCGATACGTTCGCCCGGTGTATGTTCTGCCATTTTGATAGTCTATATATTTTTACCGCTGTTTTCAATAGAGAATTTAAATCACCATTACCAATGACGAATAATCCGCCAACTGTGCGTCGCCCGTGATCAGGCGCATGGGGCAGGTAATTGCCTGAGCTAACAGCATGTGATCGAAGGGGTCTTTGTGCAAATTGGGCAGTTCAAGGTAAGCATTGATGCAACTTTTGGTTAATGGCAGATCATAGAATTCGAATTCATTAACAAATGCCTCTAATTCAGAGATGCTAATGTGCAGCTTGCCTGTACGCGCTTTAATTGCTATTTCCCACCATGAAACCACACTGATATAGACTTTTGCTCCGGGCACAGAAAAGAGTTTTTTAGCGGAATCCATTCGTGAGGAGCCTTCAAAAAACCAGATAAGGGCATTGGTATCAAGCAGCCATTTACTCATTTTTTTTCAAATTCCTCCAATCCTTTCGAGTTGTAAAACAAATCGATTATGTCATCGGGAAGAGGGTCGTCCCAGCCTTCGGGAAGCTCCATTTTCCCCTTTAACGCGCCAAATGCTTCGATGACAGGTTTTTTTCTTGGCAAATATTCACTTGAAATAATTGCCACCGTTGGCTTGCCATACGCGCCGATGTAGATAGTCTCCCCGGCAGCCGCCCGCTTGACCAGTTTTGACAAATTGGTCTTGGCTTCGTGAATTGAGACAGTTTCAACCGAATACGCCGCTTCCGGTTCTTTGGCAAAAGATTCATGGTCGGAATGTTTATGTTTCATAATGTAAGTTTAGTCTAGACTGGACTAAGTTGTCAAGTCGAAACGTGCGCTTCACAGGCTAGGATAAATTAATTAAACAACCTCATTTCTTCCTTATAACGTCAAACCCAACATAAGGGACAAGCGCGCGTGGAATACGCACCGAGCCGTCCGCCTGCTGGAAGTTTTCCAGAATGGCGATGATGGCGCGGGAAACGGCAATCGCCGTCCCGTTGAGCATGTGGACGAATTTGTTTTTGCCGTCACTGTCCTTGTAGCGGATGTTGAGGCGGCGCGCCTGATAGTCGGTGCAGTTTGACGTAGATGTTACTTCGCCCCATTCGCCGTTGTTGCGCCCCGGCATCCACGCTTCCAAGTCCCATTTGCGGTAAGCGGGCGCACCCAAGTCGCCGGTACAGGTATCCACTACGCGGAATGGTATGTGAAGACCCTCGAAAATTTCTTCTTCTATTAAACGCAGTTCTTCGTGAAAACGCCCCGATTCTTCGGGCAGGCAAAAAACGAACATTTCCAGTTTGGTGAACTGGTGGACGCGGTAGAGTCCTTTGGAAAACTGACCGGCTGCGCCTGCCTCGCGGCGAAAACAGTGGGAAAGACCCGCCATTCGCAGGGGAAGTTTCTCTCTTGGCAGAATCGTGTTGGAATAGTAGCCGCCAAGGGTGATTTCGGCGGTTCCCACAAGGCAGGAGTCCTCGCCTTCCAGCGTGTACACGTTTGATTCCGCGCCGCGCGGATTAAAGCCAATGCCTTCGAGAATTTCCTCGCGGGCAATGTCGGGGGTGATAAAGGGGGTAAAGCCTTTTTTTTGCAGAATATCTAGCGCGTAACGGACAAGACCGAGTTCAAGATAGACGCCTTCGTTTTTAAGATAGTAAAATTTAACGCCCGAAACTTTTGTCGCCGAATCAAAGTCGATAATATCAAGGTCTTGCCCCAGCTTTACATGATCCGCCGGTTCAAAATCGAACTTCGGGATTTGACCTGAACGCTTCACTTCGAGGTTATCCTTGTCTTCCCTGCCGACAGGCGCGTCGGGATGTGCCATGTTCGGAATCTTCCGCGCTTCGGTTAAAAGATCGCTTTCCACCGCCGCCAACTCATTTTCATCCGCGGCGATTTCTTCTTTAAGTTTTTTTCCTTCTTCTATGAGCGTGTTTCGCTGATCGGGGGAAAGCGGAGACGAGCCCTTCGCTTTCATCGCGTCCGCGTTGGCGTTGCGCTTCTGCTGTAAAGACTGCAAGTGAGTAGTAAGTTCCGTCCGTCTGTTGAAAAGACGCGCCACCGCCTCGGCATCGGCTTTCATAAAGCGGTCAGCGATATTCGCCATTACCGCCTTCAAATTTTCCGCTATAAATTTATAATCCAGCATGGAAGCATTGTAGCGAAAAAAAACCGCCCTTGCAAGGCGCGCCGAAATGGTACAACATTAACCATGCGCGTATTGTTAATCTGCGGCGATTACTGGCATCCCCCGCAAACCGCCGCGGACGGCATTGCCCCTCTCGCACAGCTTGGGTTTCAATTTGACATCATCACAAACGCGAATGATTTTTCACCCGGTAAGCTGAAAGAGTACCCGGTTGTGATTCTTGCGAAGTGCGATGAGGTTTCTCAGGAGGACAGACAGCCGTGGAAAACAGAGGCGGTTCAAAAAGCGTTTGTCGATTATGTTGAAAACGGCGGCGGACTTGTCGCGCTTCATTCCGGGCTTGTCGGCGGCAAAAATACCGAAACCCTCGACAAACTGATCGGCTGCCGTTTTTTGGGACACCCCAACAACTGCCCCGTTACGGTCCAGTCCGTAAAGCCGCACCATGTTACCGAAAGCGTCGGAATGTTTTGTGAAACTGACGAACATTACCGGATTGAAATAACCGCGCCGGATGCCGATGTTTTGTTAGCGTCGTACTCGCCGCCGCAGGGAGAGGAAAGTAAGTATCAACAAGACCCGTATTTTAACACTCCGGCGTCAGTCTGCGCGGCGGGATACGTTCGCACGCAGGGAAAAGGGCGCGTTTGCGCTCTCACGCCGGGACACCTTCCGCCTGTCTGGTTAAATCCGCAGTTTCAGCGCCTGCTGGCTAACGCACTGCGCTGGGTTTCGGGAGCAAATTAAGAAGCAAGTCATATAGAAGATTTATCTTTTCAATCTTTTTCTCCGTGTCAGGACGTAAATTTTTTTTCAAAATATCAAAAATTTTTCCTCTTCAGGCAAGCGCCATGCATCTGCGCACCGTATATAGGTCGGAGGTATTACTATGAAGAAAATTATTTATGTCCTGTTGGCAGTCCTCATCATCTTGGGGGCATGTTCTACAGGGGACGCCGCGGCGGCGACGACGGCGGCAACAGGGGCAGTTTTCGGGGAAAGCTCAGAGGCGCTGGTTTTCCTGAACTGCAAAGCGGTTTCGGAGGACGAGATCGAATTCGAATTTTCACAGTCGGTAACTGTGATGTCCGTCAATTTCGAACCCGATCTGTCGGTCGCTTCGGTGGAAAACGGCAGTGTCGTGAAGGTAAAACTGGATGAAATTCCCGAACCGGGAGTACAGTTTACCGCCGACCTGCTGGCGGAAGACGCGGGGAAAAACACAATCAATGTGATTGTCCCTTTCCGTTCCAGAAACAACAGAATGCCGAAATTGGTAATCAATGAATTGTTTACTGAATATTCCACCCCTAAAGCAGAGTTTATCGAATTGAAGATGAAATCCGACGGCAATCTGGGAGCGATGCGGGTTGTAATCCTTGGAAATTCCACTGCCAGTAAACACACGGTATATGAGTTTATGCCCTGCGAAGTAAAAAACGGTGATTACGTTGTTATTCATTTACGCACTTTGGAGGAATCCTGTATAAATGAATACAACGGGAATATTGAAGAATCAGGCAGCACAAATTCATCGCCGACAGCATGGGATTTCTACGCGCTGGGAAATACAAAACTCATACAAAAAACCGCCACTGCCGTTTATGTGCTGGATCAGGACGACAATGTTCTTGACGCGGTAATGATTTCCGAAACTCCCGATTCATGGTGGAAAAAAGATTATCTTACCGAAGCTGCCGAATTTTTATTTGAAAAAAGCGCATGGAAATCACTGGAAGGAGAAATTTGCAGTCCGGCTAACGCGGTGGACACTTCCGGTATCAAAACCGCCAAAACCAAATCCATCTCTCGTGATGAAAATGCGGAAGATACAAACACAGCGGCGGACTGGCACGTAACCGCTTCAAGCGGCGCAACACCGGGAAAGCCAAATAAATGATCCGGCACGTTTAAATTAAATTTTTGAAAAGGGCTACAATGTCGTGTTTTTGGGCGGCGCCGGTTCTCTGACCTGCCAACGCCCCGTTCTTGTACAGGAACAGCATGGGGATTGAAGAAACTCCGTGCTGTTCCGCAAGAGCGCCTTGTTCATCAACATTGATCTTGCCGACTTTCAGGCTTCCCGAATATTCATCGGCAATCTGGTCAAGCACGGGGCTGATCATTTTGCAGGGACCGCACCAGGGAGCCCAAAAATCAAGAAGCACCGGAACAGGCGAATCCAATACCTCGGATTGAAAATTGTCAGTTGTTACCGCTATACTCACAAACAAATCCTCCCATAAAGTATTTTCATACATTGAAGGTTTTTTAACAAGTGGGGATTTACCCGCTTGACATATTTTCAGACTTTATGCTATGGTCGAATATGGAAGCTCGAAACATCTTTCAAAACATATCGCCGATTGACCACCGCTATTCAATTTCCGAAAATGCCGTCTATCAATCCCTTGTCGCGTGGATTTCCGAAGAGGCATCTATTGACGCCTGCGTAAAAGCGGAAATTGCCCTGATTTTCGCGCATCTGACAATGCGGGGAAAAATGTCAAACAGTATCAGGGAGGAACTGGAAAAGTGCGCCGTTGACCCGGCGGAGGTTTACGCCGAAGAGGAAAAAACCCACCATAACATTCGGGCGCTTGTAAACGTACTCAAGCGCAAAGTGCCGCAGGAAGTGGCTTCTCTGGTTCATCTTGGAGCGACCAGCGTTGACATTCTCGACACAAGCCTTTCATGGCGCATGGCGGGCGTCACCCGCGAAGTTGTTTTGCCAATGTTGAAAAAGCTTGAACTACTGCTCTGCTCTTTCGCGTATCTGGAAGCCGAAACCCCGCAGGTGGGGCGCACGCACGGTCAGCACGCTGTACCAATCACGCTGGGCTTCGCGGTTTCCGAATATGTTTCGCGGCTTGGAAAATCAATTCTTGAAATTGAAAAGCGCTCAAAGGAATTAAAAGGAAAACTTTCAGGCGCGGTTGGCGCGTACAACGCGACAAGCATGATCGTCAAAGACCCTCAGGAGCTTGAGCGCGTCTACCTCGCGGAGCTTGGGCTTGAACCTTCGGAACATTCCACTCAGCTTGTCGAGCCTGAATACCTTTTGCGCCTGCTTTTGGAATTCAACGTTGCGTTCGGCATAATCGCAAACCTTGCCGACGATCTCCGCAATTTGCAGAGAAGCGAAATAGGCGAAGTGCGCGAAGGTTTCGGCGCGGATCAGGTCGGCTCTTCGACAATGCCGCAAAAACGAAACCCATGGAATTCGGAGCATGTAAAAAGTTTGTGGAAAGCTTTCATGCCGCGCGCAAATACTTTTTTTATGGATCAGATAAGCGAACACCAGAGAGACCTTTCCAATTCGGCAAGCCAGCGTTTCATCGCCGATTACACGGCTGGTTTTTGCCTCGCCGTTTCCCGCATGACAGGCGTTATTCAGGGACTGGGCGCGGACAGGGAGAAACTTCTCGCCAACCTGTGCGGCGGCGGAATACCCGGCGGAATAATGGCGGAGCCAGCTTACATTCTGTTAGCTGAAACCGGAGTGAGCGACGCGCACGAAGTTATCCGCAAAATAACCCTTGCCGCCGAAAATGAAAAACTGAGTTTCGCCGCCGCTCTTGCAAAAGAGCCTGCCGTGCTGGAAAAAATAGGCGGCAAACTGGCGGAATTGGGACTCATCGCTTCCGCATCCGAAGTATTGTCATTTTTTGAAAACCCGCAAGTGTATCGAGGGCTTGCCGCCGAAAAAGCGAAATCGCTTGCGAAAAAATACAGCAAATTAATGGGAGGGAATGTTTATGTTTAGCGAAGGTCTTTCTTATGACGATGTTTTACTGCTTCCGGGATATTCGGAAATCCTGCCGAGGGATTGCAGCATACAAACCATGTTATGCGAAGGCATTAACCTTAATGTGCCGGTAATTTCCGCCGCGATGGATACGGTAACGGAAGAAAAACTCGCAATCGCAATCGCGCTGGAAGGCGGAGTCGGAGTCATTCACCGGAACTTAAGCCCGCAGGAGCAGGCGCAACAGGTGGCGAATGTAAAGCGTTTTCTCAACTGGATAATTGATTCGCCTGTAACCGTTCCCGAAGACTTCCATGTGCGCGATGTAAAAGAACTGGTCAGAAAATTCGGAGTTTCAGGGCTTCCTGTTGTGAACAGCGAAGGTAAATTGAAGGGCATTATAACAAACCGCGATTTGCGTTTTTGCAGAGACGATTCTCTTCCGGTTACAAAAGTAATGACAGAAGACCTTGTTGTCGTAGCCGGAGAGCCAACTGTAGACAAGGCGCGTGAAAAATTTGACGAGTACCGGATTGAAAAACTCCCCGTGGTAGACAGCGAAGGGCGGCTTACAGGGCTTATCACCGTAACGGATATGGAAAAACATCAAAATTTCCCCAACGCCGCAACCGACAAAACCGGCAAGTTAATTGTAGGAGCCGCGATTTCTCCGCAGGATTACGAAACGCGCCTCCCGCTTCTTGTAAAAGCCAAAGTTGATTTTGTCGTTCTTGACACAGCCCACGGCGATTCAAGAAATGTTATGGACGCGATTAGTAAAATTAAAAAAGATTTTGATATTCCCGTGATAGGCGGAAATGTCGCTTCAAAAGAGGGGACAAGGAGATTGATCAAAGCCGGAGCGGACGCAATAAAAGCCGGCATAGGACCGGGGTCGATTTGCACCACCAGAATTGTCGCAGGTATAGGCGTCCCGCAGTTTACCGCTATTCTGGACTGCGCCGAAGAAGCGGCAAAATCAAACATTCCCGTAATTGCCGACGGCGGAATAAAATTTTCAGGCGACATAACAAAAGCTATCGGCGCGGGAGCGAGCGTTGTAATGATAGGAAACCTGTTCGCGGGACTGAAGGAAGCGCCGGGCAGCGAAATTATTTTTGACGGAAGAATCTACAAAGAATACCGGGGCATGGGAAGTATGGGAGCAATCGCCGACGGCGCGGGCGACCGCTAT
The DNA here is from genome assembly GCA_031273265.1 of Treponema sp. GTDB lineage: Bacteria > Spirochaetota > Spirochaetia > Treponematales > Breznakiellaceae > WQXQ01. The sequence continues at coordinate 19,941 of JAISSH010000051.1, read as the reverse complement.
CAGATCGGCAAGGACGAAGAACCCGTGCCGGAAGGCATCGAAGGGCGCGTTCCCTACAAGGGCGAACTTCGCACTTACATGAACCAGCTTTTAGCGGGATTACGCAAAGGCATGGGCTACTGCGGCTGCCGCAGTATTGCCGAGCTTAAACAGTACCGCAAGTTTGTAAAGATAACCGCCGCGGGCTTGCGCGAAAGCCACCCCCACGACATTACCATTACGCAGGAAGCTCCAAATTACTCAAGACAGTAAGCTGGAAATGTATGCCTAAGGAACGAAAAGATTTAGCGCGGGAATTGGATCACTGGTACGAAAAGGCTTGCACTTCCGCTTTTATCGCCGACGACCCCGTTCAGTTTCCGCGCCGTTACAAAAAACACGAAGACATTGAGATAGCCGCGTTCCTGTCGGCGACAATCGCGTGGGGACGGCGCGACATGATCCTCCGTTCTGCAGAAAAAATGTTCACATTAATGAAACCAAGTCCACACGCGTTTGTAATGTCCGGCGAATACAAAAAACTGAAAAACGCAAACATCCACCGCACTTTTTTTGAAGGTGACCTTAAATACTACTGCCGCGGACTTGAACGCTGTTACGCGAAATACGGCAGTTTGGAAAAATTGTTCGCGTCAACGCCGGACATTTGGGAAAGCATTGCTCTTTTCCGCGAAGAAATGGCAAAGGCAAACAAGAACGGGTATTCAAGACATATCTCCGATCCGGGAACAGAAGACAGAGGCGGCTCTGCATGCAAGAAGTTCAACCTCGCTCTGCGCTGGCTGGTGCGCGAAGGACCTGTCGATCTACACCTTTGGAAAAGCATAAAACCAGCCGCTCTTTACATCCCGCTTGACGTGCATGTCGCGCGGACAGCGAGAAGACTCAGGCTTTTGGAACGCAAGTCCAACGACAAAAAAGCGGTAATCGCGCTTACGGAAAAATTGCGGGAGTTCTGTCCGCAAGACCCGGTGAAGTATGATTTCGCGCTGTTTGGAATGGGCGCTTTGCAATAGCGAGTGGCATCCTGAGCCGGATTGTTGAACATCAGGCGCAAAAATGCTACCATGTAATCAATGACGTTCACGGGAGGTTTTGAGGTTATCATGAAACGGTTTGTTATATTTCTGGCGATATTTTTAGGGATGAGCGGGATGGCGGCGGTGAGCGCGCAGGACTTGATTATCCTGAAAGACGGCAACGTGATCGAGGCGAAGGTCACGGAAATCTCCCCTTCCGAAATCAGATATAAGCGTTCCAATCATCTGGACGGGCCTACGATTGTAGTTCCCGTGGTGAATGTGCTTTCCATCAGATATGCTAACGGCAAAGTAGACGTTATTAACGCCGCTCCAGCAGGGAACGCAAATACTGCGGGAACCACCGTGACGGCGGAAGCTGCCGTTCTGGCGGAAGCCGCCGGTTTGCCTGGGGTCGCGCTGCTCGGCGCGGTAGGCGATATTTCCTCACTGCAGGATGCGCTCAACATGCTTCCGGCGATACCCGTCGCAGGCAAGACCTTAAAGTTTTTATTCACCGGCGAGACATGGCGGGCGCAGGTCAACGGCGCGGACACATTGTCAGGCACACTGACTTTTCAGGCCGCGGAGGGCGGCGGCGTCATCTCTCTAAAACCGACGCACGCGTATCTGCGCGGCAGGCAGATACCTACCCCCGCCCCGGAGATCTTCCTTGAATACAAGGCCGGCCCGCCCATGAGCCTGCGCGCGATGTCCAAATCGGAACAGGCCGCGGCGGGGGTACAGTCCGCAGCGGGGATACAGACCGCCTCCGCTATTGTATTGTCGGATGACGACTGGCGGATCAATCACGGTCCCGGTTGTACCACGCAGGTAATGGTAAACAGGGAAACCATAGACGGACAGGAAGTGGATGTGTTGGCGGTGGAAGTTACGGTTGTGAATATGGGCTGGGCAGGAGTCGAGAATCATAACGATGCCATTGCGAAGCAATTAAGGAGCGCTACCGGGATACGCTTTAAGGTATTGGGCGACGGAAAAGCATGGCAGCTGATAATGTACATGCCGGAAACCGCCAGTGACGGCGGTACGTATAGGGCAGTTATTAATACCAAGAAGGGGAAAGTCGTTGAAATAAAAATTCCCTTTTCCAAGTTAAGGCAGCCCGAATGGGGAAAGAGGGTAAAGTTTAAAAAGGACAGTATCGACGGTATGGGAGTAGAAAGAGGCAGCCACCAGGGGTTAGGAGCCACGACAATCAAAGTTTTTGATATTGAGGTTTATTAACGCGAAATTAAAATCCGCACTGCTTCAACCGCTGTCTTGATTGCGGCTTCGGTGTCGTGGCAGTTTGGGTTGCTCATGCCGGCTTTTTCGCGCTCTTGGTTCCACACCGCATTGAGGACACAGCCGGCTCTCGCGCCGAGTATCTGGCTTACGATGAAGAGAGTCGCGCTTTCCATTTCCGAGGCGAGGCAGCCAGCTTTTTTCCATGCTTCCCATTTTTCGTTAAGTTCGAAGCCGACCGGCATACGGTTTGGGTCGTGCTGACCGTAAAAAGAGTCCTTGCACTGAACGATTCCGGCGTGCCATTTCAAATTGAATTTTTTTGCGGCTTCAACGAGGGCGTTTGTTACGTCTAGATTCGCGATGGCTGGGAACTCAAGCGGAACATACTCCTTTGTGGTTCCTTCCATGCGGATTGCGCCCGTTGCGATGACAATATCTCCGCCTATTACGGGAAGAGCCATTCCGCCGCAGGTTCCGACTCTGATAAAATTCCGCACGCCGGTTTTATAGAGTTCTTCCACGGCGATAGCGGTGGACGGTCCTCCCATTCCGGTCGATATTACCATTACGGTCTTTCCGCTAATTTCACCTAACCATGCCGTGTATTCGCGGTTTTGATGAAAAAAACGCGGGTTTTCCAGATAGGAAGCTATCTTCTCCACCCTGCCGGGGTCTCCTGGAAGAATTGCGTATAACGCGCCGTGGCTGTCGTCAAAATCAACATGGTACTGTTTTTCCATTTACCTTCTCCCCTTATCAAACGGAATTCCTTCCGCCTTCGGAGCCTGCGACATCTTTGAACTGAACGCGAGAACTACAAGCGTTGTTACATAGGGTATCATTTTATACACAACGCTGGGAATTGAAAGCGCGTGTAAAAAAGCTATTCCCGAAGACGCGGAAGAAATGGCTTTCATCAGTCCGAAGAAGAAGGCGGCGGCAAGAATACGCCCCGGCTTCCACTGCCCGAAAATTAAAACCGCCAGTGCCAAAAAGCCGTAGCCTGAAACTTCGGCGTTAAACTGCGTGGATGTCGGGATAACGAAGACAAGCCCGCCAAGACCGGCAAGCGCGCCTGAAATCATCACTCCTGCGTAGCGCATAACGTACACGTTGATTCCGGCGGAGTCCGCCGCCTGTGGGTGTTCGCCGCAGGAACGCAGACGAAGACCGAAGCGGGTTTTGTAAAGAATGACGGCGCTCAGGGCAAGAATGAGAAAGCCGATGAACGTTGTAAGGTATGTGTTTCTGAAAAGCAGAGGACCGAAAAACGGAATGTCGCCTAACAGCGGCACTTTCTCAATACGGAACTGGTTGACAAACGGAATCTGCTGGACTGTGCGGATCATCCGCGCGATGTAGATTGCGACGGCGGGGGCAAGCATATTGATCGCCGTGCCGCTTATTATCTGGTCGGCTTTCATGTTTATAGAAGCGTACGCGTGAAGGAGCGAAACCACGACGCCTGTCAGCGCGGAGACTAAAACCGCCATCAACAGAACAGGCTGTCCGGGGATTATCTTCTGTGCAACATTTATGAATAAAATACCGGCAAAAGCGCCCATGATCATAATGCCTTCAAGCGCGATGTTGATTACGCCGGAGCGCTCTGAAAACATTCCGCCGAGAGCAACTATCAAAAGGGGAATCGAAAAGAACATTGTCTGTTGAACAAGAAAGTAAAGTATGCTCATAGCTCTCCTCCCTTTCGTTTTTTCAGCGAATTAAAAAAACCTCTTACAAGCAGGGCGAATGCGCTGAAGTAAATTATTACGCCGATAATTATTTCGATAATCTGAGGGGCAAAGTTGTACAACTGCATATTAAAGCCGCCCACGTTTAAATATGCGACTAACAGACCGGAAAAAATTATCCCTATCGGGTTGTTAAGTCCCAAAAGAGCGACAGGAATTCCGTTAAAGCCTTCCTGCGCGAGTACGTCTACAACAGTGATTCCCTTGCCGGAACCGGCGAGGTACAACAACGCGCCGCCAAGCCCCGCCATCGCTCCGGCAATGGTCATTGACAGAATGATACTGCGTTTTTCGTTAATTCCCGCGTAACGCGCGGCTTCGCGGTTAAAACCGCAGGCTTTCAATTCGTAACCAAAGGAAGTTTTTTCAAGAATGAAGTAAATCAATACCGCGAAGGCAATCGCTATAAAAATACCCGAATTCGCGCTTGAAACATTGAAACCTTCGCGAAAAATTTTGTCCATTCCCATCTTGGGAAGATTCGCCGTGTCCGTTACGCGCATACTCTGATTTCGCAGAGAGTCAAAAATTGTTTTTGTTACGAGAAAATTCACCAGATATGTGCCGATATAATTCGTCATTATACAGGCGATTACTTCGTTCACATTGAAAAGCGCTTTGAAAATACCGGGAATTGCGCCCCAAAGCGCACCCGCTAACAGCGCGGCGGCAAGAGCGGCGATCCAGTGCAGATGCCCCGGAAGAAAATCGCACCTAACGCCGACAAGAACCGCCGCGTACGCACCGACGATAAACTGACCGGCGGCTCCTATGTTGAAAAGCCCGGTTTTACTGGAAAAGCCGACGGAAAGTCCTGTCATGATGATTGGCGTAGCAAAGTACAAAACCTGCCCTAAATCCCTCATCGAGGAAAAGCCGCCGGAGAGAATTGACCAAAACCCATGAAAAGCCTGAGAAGCGTTGCTCAGAAGAAGAATGATCAGTCCGGCGAAAAGACCGACTAATATCGCCGAGACCGAGGAAAGCGCGTTGACCATTGAAGGAGAAATTTTTATTGATGAGAGTTTTTTAAGCGAAAGTTTTATTGATGAAAATTTTATCTTCATGCAACCCCTTTACCCGACCGCATAAAACAAGCGGTCAGGCATTTTTCCGCTGTGACGAACCCGCCATGTAAAGACCGAGGTCTTGATAGCTGACTTCCTTCGGTACGACATCGGCGACAATTTTTCCTTCAAAAATAACGAGGATTCTGTCGCTGACATCCATCACTTCGTCAAGCTCCAGAGAAACGAGCAGAACTCCCTTTCCTTTGTCGCGCTCCGCCACAAGCTGTCTGTGAATATACTCGATAGCGCCGACATCAAGCCCTCTTGTCGGCTGAACAGCGACAAGCAGGCGCGAATCGCGGGAAATTTCCCGCGCGATAATCGCCTTCTGCTGGTTGCCGCCTGACATACTGCGGGCAACAGTCCGCGCTCCCTGCCCGCAGCGGATGTCAAAATTTTCGATTAAGTTATCTGCAAATTTATAAATTTCGCCGAACCTTAAAAAGCCTCTTTTCTGGAAACGCGGCGTGTAATAATTCTGCAGAACAAGATTAAAAGCAAGATTGTAATCCAGCACAAGTCCGTGTTTGTGCCTGTCTTCAGGGATATGCGACAGTCCCCTTGAACGAATATCACTGCGCGTAATTTCCTTTCCTTCAAGAAAAACGCGCCCGCCGTCCGGCTCCAACATTCCGGCGAGGGCAAGGGTGAGTTCCTGCTGACCGTTTCCGTCAATTCCCGCGATACAGACAATTTCACCGGCGCGAACTTCAAAACTCGCGTTGTTTACAAGAGCCTTTCCGTGAGTTTTGCTGTTGACGGTAAGATTTTCAACTTTAAGAATTGTATCGCCGGTCTGCCGTTCGGCTTTTTCAACGGAAAGATTTACCTTGCGACCGACCATCATTTCAGATAACTCTTCTTTTGAAACGGACGCGACATCTACCGTCCCGATGCCTTTTCCTTTTCGCAAAACTGTACAGCGATCCGCGACAGCCTTGATTTCGTTCAACTTGTGGGTAATGAAAATAATCGACTTGCCTTCCTCCACAAGGTTTTTCATTATGTGCATTAACTCTTCGATTTCCTGCGGGGTAAGCACCGCCGTCGGCTCGTCGAAAATCAAAATTTCATTTTCACGGTACAGCATTTTAAGAATTTCAACCCTCTGCTGCATTCCGACCGTAATATCAGAGATAAGCGCGTCAGGATTAATTTCCAGTTTGTAACGTTTGGAAAGTTCCACTACATGATTGCGCGCGTTGTCTAGTTTCAACATTCCGTATTTTACGGTTTCCGCGCCCAAAATAATATTTTCCAGAACAGAAAAGTTATGCACCAGTTTGAAGTGTTGATGAACCATCCCTATCCCAAGTTTTCCCGCGTCATTTGGTCCGTTAATGTGAACTGTTTCGCCGTTTTTTTTAATTACGCCCTTTTCGCACTTGTACAAACCGAAAAGGATACTCATAAGAGTTGACTTGCCCGCTCCATTTTCACCTAACAGGGCGTGGATTTCGCCTTTTTTTAACTGAAGAGTAACATCATCGTTTGCGATGATGCCGGGAAATACTTTCGTAATCCCGGCCATCTCGATTATGTAATCCATGTCCCGTTTGGTTATTTAACTTCCGTAACTCTGGCTATGCTGACCGGAACAACCTTTGGACTGCCTTCGCTGTCAAGGTCTTCCATTCTGGGAATAGTGCCGTCTGACAACTTTTGAAAAATGTTGGAGTAATCATTATTGTTGAAGGACTGGAATTTGGAAGAGCTCATGGGGAGCCCCACGCCTTTATTGCTTGCGGAGAAAACAAGAGTTTGTCCGCCGGGGAATTTTCCGGCATAGTAATCGGAGACACAGGAGTAAACTGATTCGCCCAGTCCTTTCATCGCGGAAGTAATAACGGTTGGGGATTCGCCTGACTGATCAACGTCAACGCCGATGACTTTTTTCCCCGCCTGTTCCGCCGCCGCCATGACAGAGTTGCCCACCGCGCCGCCGCAGGCGAAGATCACATCAACACCGTTGTTGTACCATGAAGCCGCAAGCGTCTGCGCTTCGGGTGTAGCCGCAAAACCGCCTGTGTAATGGTAGTTTACGGTGATTGATCCGGAAGCCAGTCCCAGTTCTTTCGCGGCGTATTCCGCGCCCTGTATAAATCCGTACCCGAAACGTACAACAGCGGGAACCGCCATTCCGCCGACAAAGCCAAGCTTTCTGTTGCCATCCTTGACAACCGCGTATCCGGCAAGGAATCCCGCCTGATCTTCGGCGTAGTGAACTCCTACGGTATTCTTGCCTGTTTTAAATGTTGAATAATCCGCGCTGTGCGGAGAGCCGTCTACCAAAATGAAGTTTACATTGGGATAGCGATCCTGCGCTATAAAGACAGGAGATTCAAAAAGGAAGCCGGGAGTCACAATTACCTTCGCGCCGCCGCGTACTGCCAGATCGATAGCCGAAAGATAGGCGTCGTCGCTCTGTTCCGTCGGTTGATAATATTTGTGGGGAATGTTTTTTGTATTGGCATAGTGAACCAGCCCTTCCCATGAGCCTTGGTTAAAAGACTTGTCGTCAATAGTGCCAAGATCGGTTACAAGCGCAAGCTCAAAAATTTCGCCCGCCGCCCTTGATTGCTGCTGTTTTTTACAGGAAACCGCCGTAAATGCGAGAACCGCAATTAAAAATACACTGATTTTCTTCATAATTTATTCCTCCATGGATTGATTATACTTTAATTCAGAATATTGGGGAAATCCGGGAGTGTCAAGGGGGGGAAACCGTCTTGACACTTTTTATAAAATTTGCAAGACTGAAAATAACAATCTGGGGCGCTGAATTGGCTGTTGCCGGTTTCGGCTGAGATTGGGCGGCTTTACGCCCGGAACCCTTGGTGTCTAAGTATGCAAGCATACTATGACACCGCACCTGATCCGGATAATACCGGCGGAGGGAAATGTTTATTCGATTTATACAAAATCGTTATTAAACGCCTTCGCGGTTTTTCCGCGAGGGCATTTTTTTTTGAAGGAGGGATTATGAGTAATCCACAGGCAAGTATCGCGATTCAAGTTCTGCCGCAATCGGTAACGGGAGACGAAGTTCTGCGAATCGTAGACAAAGTTATCGCTTACATTAAAAGCGCGGGATTGAAAACGGTTGTCGGACCTTTTGAAACTGTAATTGAGGGCGAGTTCGACAAATTGATGGAGATCGCCAAAGAATGTCAGCTAATTTGCATACGCGAAGGGGCGGCAAGTCTTTTAACTTACATGAAAGTTGCGTATAACCCGAACGGCGGAGTGTGGTCAATCGATGAAAAAATCGCAAAACATATTTAAACGGCAGTCGTGGCTGCCGTTTATCCCCATTGCCGCCGTTCTGCTTCTCTGGCAGGTTTTGAGCGTGAGCGGAATCATTCCGCCGTACATGCTTCCCGGTCCTTTGCGCGTAACAGCGGCTTTTGCCGCCGATTTTCCCCTGCTCATGCGGCATTTATTGTACACCTTGCTGGAAGCGTTCACAGGTTTGACTCTTGCGGTAACGGCGGCGTTTGTACTGGCGGTATTTATGGACGCGAACAGTCTTATCAAACAATCTGTTACGCCAATTTTATTGCTCACCCAGACAATGCCGGTAATCGCGGTCGCTCCTCTTTTGATTTTGTGGATGGGCTACGGCATCGCGCCGAAAATTACGCTCGTTTTTCTCACCTGTTTTTTCCCTGTAACTATCGCGCTCTTGGGCGCGTTCGCTTCCGCCGACAATGACGCATTGCGTCTTTTACAGTCGATGGGTGCGAAAAAGTGGCAGTTGTACCGCTACATCAAAATACCGCAGGGGCTTCCCGCGTTTTTTTCCGGCTTAAAAATCGCGGGGTCTTATTCAATTATCGGGGCGGTAATCGCCGAATGGCTAGGCGGAGACGCGGGGCTTGGCGTTTACATGATCCGCGTTAGGCGCTCATATTCATTTGACAAAATGTTCGCGGTGATCATTCTGGTTTCGGCATTGAGCCTTATATTGATAAAATTTGTGGCGTTAGTTGAAAAGGCGGCACTGCCTTACAGAAGAGGAACATCTGAAAATCACAATTAGATTTTCAGTATATTAACAATTAATTTTTTGGAGGAAAAATTATGAAAATGAAAAATTTAACGGCGGCGATACTGTTACTCGCCATTGGCGCGGCGGTTCTTACCGGCTGTGGAAAAGACAGAAATACCATCCGCGTATTGCTGGATTGGACGCCGAACACAAACCACACCGGCTTGTTTGTCGCGCTGGAAAAAGGCTGGTTCGCCGAAGAGGGGCTGAAAGTCTCAATTACCCAGCCGCCGGAGGACGAGGCGCTTGTCCTGCTTGGTTCGGAAAAAGCCGAGTTTGCGGTAAGTTTTCAGGAATCGATGGGTCCGGCAATCGCCAAAGATAGGGATGCATTGCCCGTAACGGCGGTTGCGGCTATTATCAGCCACAACACGTCGGGGATTATGTCGCTGAAAACGAGCGGTATACAAAGACCCGCCGCCCTTGCGGGGAAGCGGTTCGCTTCTTGGGATACGCCGCTTGTTACGGCGGTGGTGCGCTACATTGTTGAAAAAGACGGCGGCGATTTTAACGCGGTCAGGATGATTCCCAATTTTGCGACAGACGCTTTTTCCGCGCTTGCAACCGATGTTGACTCGATTTGGATTTATTACGCGTGGGATGGCGTTGCCGCCGAAGTGAACGGCGTCGATATCAATTACCTCGATCTTGGCGCGATTGACAGCGCGCTTGATTTCTACACGCCTGTACTTGCCGCCAACACCCGCTGGGCTGCCGCGAATTCCGCCACGGCGAAAAAATTTCTTTCCGCTGTAAGCCGAGGTTACAATTTCGCGATACAAAATCCTGCGGAAGCGGCGGAAATTCTTTTGAAGCACGCGCCGGAACTGGACGCTAACCTTGTTACGCGAAGTCAGGAGTATCTCGCGACACGGTATCAGGGCGACGCAAGACGCTGGGGAGAAATTGATCCGCAGAGGTGGGGCGGCTTTTACCGCTGGATGTTTGAACAGGGACTACTCGAAAAAAACATCGGCACTGGCGGTTTTACAAACGAGTATCTGCCGTAAAACAGCATGGCGCATTTTTACTGCGAGGGTATCTGTAAAAACTACCACGATGTTCCTGTCGTTCAGGACATCAGCCTTGAACTTCCCAACGGCGGATTTATTTCGCTGTTGGGACCTTCGGGCGTAGGCAAGACTACCCTCTTCAATGTTCTTTCCGGCGTTGAAAAACCGGACGCCGGTAATGTCTTTCTTGACGGCGAAAATATTACCGGCATCAGTGGAAAAGTTAGTTATATGCTGCAGAAAGACCTGCTCCTTGAATACCGAACCGTGCTTGACAATGTGATCCTGCCGCTTTTGATTCGCGGGGAGAAAAAAAAATCCGCGCGTGAAAAGGCGGCTCCGTTTTTTCCAATGTTCGGACTTTCCGGCTATGAAAAAAAATATCCGTACGAGCTTTCAGGCGGAATGCGCCAACGCGCCGCGCTTCTTCGCACCTGCATGATGCACAATCCCGTCATTCTTTTGGACGAACCATTCTCCGCGTTAGACGCAATCACGCGGCGCAAAATGCAGTCGTGGTACGCGGAAATCGCCGAACAGATGAAGTTTTCCACTCTGTTCATCACCCACGATGTTGAAGAAGCGCTTGCCCTGTCCGACACGGTTTACATTTTAAACGGCAAGCCGGGAAAAATTACAAATAAAATTGAAGTGAACCCGCGCCGTCCGCGAGACGCGGATTTTTCAGTATCAAAGGAATTCGCCGAGCAGAAAAGATTTATCTTGGAAGCGATTGAGGAGTAGGGGTATTGATAAACTTGAAAACTTATGCTATACTTTAGTTATGGATAAGAGTGTTACCGTTATTCGGCAATCAGATCAAAAAAATTCCGGTTATGTCCCCGGTACGGCACAAGAGCGAGTCTCTATAGTCTGGCAATTAACTTGCGAAGCGGTTTCCTTGAGTAAAAAGTACGATGTTGAACAGCCATTACAAAGACATATTATCAATATTGTCAGAAAAAAAAGTTAAATTTCTCCTTGTCGGCGCCTATGCAATGGCAGTCCACGGGTATCCTCGTTCTACTATGGATATAGATTTGTTGGTTATGCCTGAGCCTGAAAATGCTCTTTTGGCGTTGCAAGCGCTTGATGATTTTGGGGCGGCTGTTGGAAACTTGTCCGCAGACGATTTACAGAAAGAAGGTTTAATTTTTCAAATCGGCGTTGCTCCATGCCGTATAGATATTTTGACCTCTATTGACGGATTAAAATTTGAAGATGCCTTTGCCCGTTCACAAATAATTGACATCGAAGGAATTCCCATTCATGTTTTATCAATTCCCGATCTAATTATCAACAAACGGGCAACCGGACGAACAAAAGATTTAGCCGATGCAGAAATGTTGGAAACCGCTTCGGGTAATAGTTAATCAAAAAAGCGCTCACGCAAAGAACGCGGAGACAGAATCAACAATTCCTATTCTCTTTCTCCGCGCTCTCTGCGATTTCGCGTGTTAATGTTACATTCTCCTTACCAGTCCGCGTACGCTATGCATTCATCACCACCAGTCTTACGAACCCCGGCAATAAACCTGCCGTTGCCATAGGCGATGGCTTCGGTGTTTGATGTGTCGAATGTTGTGTTAGATACGTATGTCCATGCTGCGCCGTCTGTGGAATACGCCATATAGGGACCCCCGCTGACAAACCTGCCATTGCCAAAGGCGATGGCTCTGCAGTAAAAGGAACGTACGGCTGTCCATGTTACGCCGTCTGTGGAATACGCCATTATGGGGTAATCACCCCCGGCGACAAACCTGCCGTTGCCATAGGCAATGCATAAGATCCTGACCGTTTTTGTGCTGCCTCCTGAGGAGGTGTACTGCCAGACTGCGGCGCTGTTCGCTACGGCAGTCCAGTTTATGCCGTCCGAGGAATACGCCATTTTGCTGCCGCTCTCACCCACGGCGACAAACTTGCCGCCTCCATAGGCGATGTCGTTGATGGCGTCGATCGCGCCCGTGAATGTGGTGTTCGATACGGCTGTCCAGCTTACGCCGTCAGACGAATACGCCATTTTGCTAGTACCCACGGCGACAAACTTGCCGTTGCCATAGGCGATGGCTCTGATTAAAGACAGCTTTAATGGGTTGTTCGAGTCCGATACGGCTGTCCATGTTACGCCATCTGAGGAATACGCCATTTTGCCCATCTGATCTCCGGCGACAAACTTGCCGCCTCCATAGGCGATGGCGTAGATTATCATGTTTGCGGTTAATTTGGTGTCCGATACGGCTGTCCAGCTTACGCCGTTGTCAGTGGAATACGCCATTTCGCCGTTACCCCCGGCGACCCAAGTGTTGCCGCCATAGGCGATGGCGGTGATGCGAGACTTGCCGAGGTTGCTGTCCGCTACGGCTGTCCATTTCCAGTTGTTGTCAACGCCGCCGCCGGTGCCAGTGATTCCACCGCCGCCAGAACCACCGCCGTTATCGTCGCCGTTACCGCAGGCGGTAAATGTGAAGGCTAACGCGAACGCCAGAATTACGGCAAATGCGCAAAGAATTGTCTGTCTTGTTTTCATATAATTTTCCTCCCTTTACACCGCTTTAGCGGTGAATTAAATCGAAATGTTTCTGTAACACGGAAACAAAACTCTTTATTTGGCGGTATAAATTAAACCACCGTTTTTATTAGCTATTTTCGCTTATCTTAAGAAATACAAATATTCAAAATATTCCCTTTTTTTTAATTGACAAATGTCATAATTATCAATATTATACTTACAAGCGGAAGTTTTCTGTGAAAGCAGACAATAACGCTTAATTAAAACGGTCGTTTTTCTTTAGCATCTTTTTGGCGGAATTTAAGGTAAATTTCCATTCCTTGACTTACACCCTCTCAATGCCTAAAATGTGAACTCAGGGGTAATAATGTCGATAAATCTCCGGCGTTTTCTTGACATCGCGCTAAAACCATTTCATCTTTTCAAGCGGCGTTTTCCCCTCATCTCTTACATTGTAAACAGGCTTTTAACAATGACGGTGATGCTTTTTCTGCTGGGGCTGGCGATCTTTGGTTTGATGGCTCTCGCGCCCGGCGACATTGTAGACCAGATTATAATGCAGCAGATTTTCAACGAAAATCAGGGAAGGGCTGGGCAGAATACGCAGAACATGAGCGCGGATCAGCTTGCCGCCATGCGCGAAGAACTCGGTCTTGACCAGCCGTTTTACGCGCAATATTTCCGCTGGCTTAACCGCGTCATCGTTCATCACGATTTGGGAGTGAGCATGATTTCGCGCGCGCCTGTTTCGTTTTTAATTTATTCGCGCATTTTAAATTCACTTCTTCTTAACATATTATCGCTTATTTTTATTACAATTTTTTCTTTTGCGTTAGGTGTATATTTTTCCACAAAAGCCGGAACAAGAATCGACTATGCTGTAACTTTTTTTGCGCTTGTGCTTCACGCTTTTCCGGGACTTTTACTTCTTATTCTGCTGCAACTTTTCGCTTCTGTGTCGGGACTTTTTCCGGTTACGGCATACCCGCCATTTCCGTTTTCTTCGGCTCCGGGAAAATTTGTTTTCTCTTACGCGCATCATATTTTTCTGCCGCTGTTGTCCGCTTTTTTGGGCGGAATCGGCGGCTCTTTGCGCATGATACGCGCGACAATGCTTGACCAGCTTGGTCAGCCTTACATCACAAGTTTGAGGGCGCGGGGAATCGCCGAGTGGCGCGTCTATTTCGCGCACGCTTTCCGCAATACGCTGAACCCGTACATCACAGGAAGCGCGAATCTTCTGGCGGGTCTTTTTTCCGGCTCGTTGATACTGGAAATAATTTTCGCGTACCCCGGAATCGGCAGGTTGATGTACGAGGCGGTTGTTCAGCAGGACATCAACCTTGTGCTTGCGAATATCATGTTTATCTCGTTTTTAGTTCTGGTCGGCATGGCGTTAGCTGACATTATTCTCGCGCTTGTAGACCCGCGTATCCGTTACGGGAAAGAGTGAGCATGAAAAAGTTTTTCAACTATGTAAAAAGCCGCCCTGTTGCGATGATCTCTCTTTTCTGCCTTGCCCTGCTCTACCTTATGATGATTTTCGCCGAATTTTTCGCGCCGTATTCGCCTAACACTTCTTTCCATGATAAAAGTTATCACCCGCCCAATGCCCGTTTTTATCAGGGAAAACTTCAGGCGCAGGAATGGCGAATAACAAATTCGGTAACATGGAGATATGCGCGAATCCGCGGTCAGTATTCGGCGCTGAAATTCTTTGGCAAGGGCGAACCGTATTTTTTATGCGGAATAATTCCAGCAAGCAGGCATTTTTTAACAACAGCGCCGGATGAATACCCGGTGTTTCTCATGGGCGCGGATAATCTTGGCAGGGATCTATTTTCGCGCATTGTTTACGGTTCGCGCGTTTCGCTTACAATCGGCTTTGTAGCGACCGCAATTTCACTCGCGCTTGCAGGACTTGCCGGCGGAGTTGCGGGTTTTTTCGGCGGTTTCGCGGACTGGTCGATTATGAGAACGTCCGAGTTTTTAATGCTCATTCCTACCCTATACCTGATACTGTTCCTGCGGTCGCTGATGGCGTCTAACATGGACCCCGGTCAGTCCTACATGATGATAACTGTCATTCTTTCGCTTGTCGGCTGGCCTGGCTCCGCCCGCACAATACGCGGAATGGTTCACTCAATAAAACGCGAGGAATTTGTTTTGAACGCGAAACTTGAGATGATTCCCTCTGTAACCATCATTTTCAGGCACATTATTCCGCAGATAGCGAGTTTGCTGATAGTAAGCGTCGCCCTTAGCATTCCCGGCTTTATCATGACGGAGACGGTTCTTTCCTACCTTGGGCTTGGCATTACCGATCCGGCGGTAAGCTGGGGATCGCTTATAAAACGCGATCTTTCTACGATTGCGAACCTTCGCGCCTTCCCTTGGCTGTTAAGTCCTGTGTGGTTTTTGTTAGGCGTCACGCTTGCTTTTAACTTTATCGGTGATGCGTTACGCGACTTTTTTGACCCGTATCACACGGTGTTCACGCGCAGAAAGATATTTGCAAGGAGCAAAGATAAATTAGCAAATAACGTAACGCAAATAAGCGAAAGTGAGGCGCGAAATAGCGTGGGTCAGCCATTGTTGGCAGTAAACGATCTAAAAGTAGATTTTTCCGTACTTCGCGGCAAAGACCTGATAACAGTTCACGCTGTTCGCGGACTTTCTTTCAATTTACAAAAAGGCGAAACGCTGGGTATTGTCGGCGAGAGCGGCTCAGGCAAAAGCGTCAGCACTTTGGCGATTCCGGGTCTTTTGCCGAAGAATGCTAAAGTGAGCGGTTCAATCCGCTACGAAGGGAAAGAAATCGCCGATCTTGGAACAGAGGCGTTACGCGCATATCGCGGTAAAAAAATCGGCATGATTTTTCAGGAGCCGGGACGCTCCTATGACCCGCTTCAAAATATGGGCAGTGTCTTTTTGGAGACGTTCAGGAACAGCGAACCGGAAATTGACAAAGAAGAATCGGCGAAACGCGCGGCTGCTCTGCTTGAAGAGACCGGTCTTGATAACGGTATGGAGCGTCTTGTCAATTTCCCGCATCAGTTTTCTGGCGGACAGCTTCAGCGCATAGGCATCGCTCTCGCTCTGGCGCAGGGCTGCGAACTTTTAATCGCCGACGAGCCGACAACCGCGCTTGATCTTACAATTCAAAAACAAATAGTGGAACTTTTGAAAACCCTGCGCCGAACGCGAAACATCTCGATAATTTTTATCAGTCATGACATTGATCTGGTAGCGGAAATTTCCGACCGTATCATGGTGATGTACGGCGGACTTGCGATGGAGTCGGCAAGCGCGGCGGAAATTACAAACGCTCCGCGTCACCCCTACACACGCGCGCTCCTTGCCGCTTCTCCCCGCTTTGGAAGTCATTATTCAAAAGAGCGTCTGCTTACAATTCCGGGCAAGGTCAGCGACCCGGCAAGTCCCGAAAGCGGCTGTCCGTTTGCGCCTCGCTGTTCGCAGACAAATAGCGAATGTACGGCGGCTATCCCTGAACTGCGAAACGAAAGTGGGAGAGAATTGCGGTGCGTTATTTTAACATAAATTATTTTAATAAGGAAAAATTATGAAAGGATTTGAGTACAGCAAACAAAACGCGCTCCCTTTTACGGTTGAAAGCGAGGCTTTCGAGGGAGTGAAAAGAATCGCGAAAAAAATCGCGGTGGATTTTGAAAAAGTCTGCGGTGTTCTTCCAAAGATTACGGAAGAACCCGCGAAAAACGGGATCGCTATTATTTTCGCGACTTTGGGAAAAAGTCAGCTAACAGACAAGCTGGCAAGCGCGGGAAAATTCGACCCTTCCGCGATTCGCGGAAAAAGGGAAGTTTATCAGATAAAACTGATTGATTCTCCCTTTGACGGCTCACCATTTAATGGTGTTTCAAAAGCGCTTCTTGTCTGCGGAAGCGACAAGCGCGGCACTATCTACGGAATGTTCGCGCTGTCGGAATTTATCGGCGTATCTCCCCTGCATTTCTGGGGAGACGCGCAACCCGCAAAGTGCGACAAGATTGAAATAACTGAAAAAATTGAAACTGTCTCAAAAGAGCCGAGCGTGAAATATAGGGGCTTTTTTATCAACGACGAGTGGCCATGTTTTGGAACGTGGGCGTTTTCGCAGTACAAAGGCGTTAACGCAGCAATGTACGACAACGTGTTTGAGTTGTTGTTACGATTAAAAGGCAATTATCTGTGGCCTGCGATGTGGGCTTCTTCTTTCGCGCTGGACGGACCGGGAAATCTTAACGAAGAGTTAGCTGACATCTACGGCGTTGTAGTCGGCGCGTCTCACCACGAGCCGTGTTTACGAGCGAGTGAAGAATGGGACAAAGTCAGAGGAAAAGATTCTGTGTATGGAAACACGTGGAACTACTACACGAACAAAGAAGGTCTTTTAAGATACTGGGAGGACGCGCTGAAACGGAGCGGAAAGTACGAGAAACTTATCACTATCGGAATGCGCGGAGAACGCGATACTTCTATGTTAGGTGACAACGCAGCGTTAAAAGAAAATATCGACTTATTAAAAGATATAATCAAAAATCAGCGCGAATTGATAAAAAAGCACGTTAACTCCAATCTTGATGAAGTTCCGCAGGTTCTCGCTCTTTACAAAGAAGTGGAAGAATACTTCTACGGTAACGAGCAGGTTGCTGGATTAAAAGATTGGGACGAACTTAACGGCGTTATCTGCATGCTCTGTGAGGACAACTTCGGCTTTATGCGAACATTGCCTACTGCGGACATACGTGAGCGCAAAGGCGGGTTCGGCATGTACTACCACTTTGACTATCACGGCGGACCTATTTCCTATGAGTGGATGCCGTCCACCTCTTTTGAAAGAACGTGGGAACAGATGTGCATGGCTTACGATTACGGAATCAAAGATGCGTGGATTGTCAATGTCGGCGACTTGAAATTCAACGAAGTACCCCTCGCCTATTTTTTGGAACTTGCCTACGATTTTGAAAAATGGGGATCTCCCTCGCCGAACAGTATTGGACAATACACTTCCCTCTGGCTTGAAAAAACTTTTCCGTTAACCGACAAAACTGTTCGTGAAAAAATAGCGAGCGTCCTTCACGGCTTTACCAGAATGAACGCAATGCGCCGCCCTGAAGCGCTGAACTCAAACATTTACCACCCCTGCCATCATCTTGAAGCCGATAGAATGTTAACCCTCGCCGCCGATATCGAAAAAGAGAACGAGGAAGTTTATTCAGTGTTAGCTGAAAACGAGAAAGCCGCCTACTTCAGCATGATATATTTCCCAGCCAAAGCAAGCGTCAATCTTCTGCGAATGCATCTGTACGCCAGTAAAAACCAACATTACGCGAAACAGGGCAAGAAGCTTGCGAATAAATACGCCGCCCTTGTAACAGAGTGCATCGAAAGAGACCGCGCATTGTGCAAAGAGTTTGTCTCATTCAAAGACGGCAAATGGAACGGCATGGAACTTGAACAGCACATCGGCTTCGTCAAATGGAACGAGGATAATTGCAGATACCCTCTGCGAATACAGGTAGAACCGGCGTACAAACCGCGCATGGTCGTTTCGCGGAAAGACCGTGAAGAAGTTTTCACCAAAACTTATGGCAGTCCGATGACTGTGTTAGTTGACGATTTTCTCTTTGAGGGCAACGACGAAGTAATACTCGAAATTGCCAATGACGGAATTGGTGCTCTCGCTTACGAAATCGAACCGCAGGGGGAATACGACTGGCTTCAAATAAGTTCTGTAAAAGGCAAAATAGAGTCTCAGGAAGAAATTATTCTTCGCTGCAACAGGCAAATGCTCGACGGCGAAATTAAAAAAGCGCGGCTCCTTATCAAGGAAGGCGAGATAACAGGGGCAGTTGTGGTAGACGGCAGACCTGTTGTCGCCGTCGAAATAAGAGCAAAAAACACAGACACAAAAAGCCTTCCGCCCATGACTTTTTTGGAAAACAACGGCGTAATCGTTATTGAAGCCAATCACTTCTGCGCTAAAAAAGACACCGAAAAGGGAAGTTTTTTCGAACTTGAAAACTACGGCAGAAGCGGCGCGGGAATGAAAGTATTCCCTACCCTCGCCAACTTCGGCGAACAGGACGAAAAACCGTCCCTCTCCTTTCGCTTTTTAATAGAAGAAACCGGCAATTATACAGCCCAAATATGGCTGACCCCGACAAACTCCGTGCAAAACAAGCGCCCCCTTCGCTTCGCGCTTGAGTCGCAGGGCGGACAGCAGATAATTACCGCGGTTCCCGCCGATTTCAACGCGGGAAGCCCCTCGGACGGAAGATGGTGCGAGGGCGTTCTTAACCAGATTCGCGTCTGTAAAGCGCCGTTATCGCTTGAAAAAGGGGTGCGGGAAATCTCCATCGGCGCGCTTGAGGCGGGACTTGTGCTTGAGAGGGTGTTGATTTACAAAGAAGGCAAAGCGCCGCCGGCATCGTATTTGGGACCGCGGGAAAGTTTTTTTGTAAAAAGAAAATAAATCTTGTATAAAACGCGATTTTGGGTTATGCTGTATATATGTCTATATCAATAAGAAAAACCAAGATTGTCTGTTCAATAGGACCCGCGTCCTCTGATGACAAGGTAATAGAGGAGTTGATACTTGCGGGCATGAATGTTGCGCGTTTCAACTTTTCGCACGATACCCACGAAAATCATCGTATAGCGATTGACCGGGTCAGGCGCGTTTCGCGCAAAGTGGGGATTCCTGTCGCATTGATGCTGGATACCAAAGGACCTGAAATCCGTACAGGTCTGGTTGAAAATGACGGCAAGATCACGATAAACAAGGGAGAGCGCGTCACGGTAACTACCGATAACTGTTTTCTCACGGCGACCGCTGGTAATACGCCCGCGCGGGTTTCTATTTCGTGGAAGGACGCCGCTTCAAAACTGCAAAAGGGGCATCGCATTCTTATTGCCGACGGACTGCTTGAACTTGAAGTGATCGATGTCGTTAAAGGCGTCATCAACTGCACAGCGAATAACACCGCCGTAATCGGCAGCAGAAAAAATGTGAACCTTATCGGCGTCCACGCGGGACTTCCGATTATGGGCGAGCAGGACAAGAAAGACATCGCCTTTGGCGTCGAAATGGATGTCGATTTTATTGCCGCGAGCTTCCTGAGTTTTCCCCATGAAATAACCGAAATTAGAAAATACCTTGGCAGCCTTGATTCTTCCATGAAAGTTATCGCGAAAATTGAAAGCGCGGAAGGGCTTGAAAATATAGCCGAAATAGCGCATCTTGCGGACGG
>JAISSH010000033.1 GCA_031273265.1 Treponema sp. | reverse complement strand
TATAAATCCTTAAATTCTTTTTTGTAATCCATAATGTCAGCCATATTTTCCTCCAAAAATTAAGATATTATGACGATATAGTAAATTATTATATTTGTCAACCTTTTTTATCCTTTATTTTTCAACCATTTTAGGGCAAATGGCGTATAACGCTATGTATATGACAAAAATTTTTCGCATAAAATTTTTTATACGACACATTATTGCGTATAAACGCGCAATGCCAGTTTTTATATGACATTAACTGTCGTATAAAACCCATAAAACATACGAAAAGCGACACTCCTGCCCACAGTGGTTTATAATAATCGGAGGGTTGGGGGATTGTCAAGAGGGTTTGGGGCGAAATTGGGGGAATTTAGGAGGGGTTTTTAGGGAGTATTTAAGTTTAAGACCGCTATAGTACGGCGGCGATTTCTTTTTCAACCATTTCGCCGATAATATCCGCCGGCGTCTTGCGGGCGGCTATCGCTTTGTTAACCAGATAATCCGCCGTAAACGCGTCAACCGTTATTGAACGGGCGGATTGGGCGGTCATAGCGGCTTTCCGTTGGGCGAAAAAGCCTGTCCCATTGGGACCCGGCTTGGGCGGGTTTTCCGTCCACTTCTTATCAAGCGCGGCATATTCCTCTTCAGTTAAATCAAGCATAGTTCCTCAGTATAGCCGTGTATAAAAGCTGATTTACAAAATTTTATGTCAACGTCCATACTTATTATATCACCATGCCGTACAAAAAGCAAAAGTGTCAAGCCCATGTATAGGCTATAATGCTGTCTCCAGTTATGCGAAACTCACTTTGACAGTATCTTATGCAGTTTCCCGCTAAGTGCGGCGGCTTCTTCCGGTGTCGGCGTTGAGGTTTGAATAAAAACGCCCTTGCGCCCGAAAAAATCGAGTAACTTTTTGGAATACTCCGCCAAGTCTGTCACGCCGTCGTCGATGTGGTCCCAATAAAAGTGGCGCAGCCAGAGAGGGGTTTTTCCCGCTACGGCATCGCGGACTTTTTCCCAGTTCTGCACCTGCGGTATCGTGAAGTCCAGTCCGCTCAATCCGGGAATTTCCGTCATCGCCTCGGCGACGTTCGACACGTCTCCGCAGGAATGAACGACAACGCCGCCGAATTCTTTCGCTATCATCGCGTTGTACTTTACGCCGAACTCGCGGTACAGTTTTGGCGAAAGAAGCGCGGCGGTGTCGTCGCTGATACGGATGCCCGCCTCTTTCGGCACGTACCAGAACTCATGGCTCACCCCGTAAAGGTTCGTTATGCGCTTAAACATTTCCTTAACGTAGCCAATAGTCGCTTCGGTGATTTTTTCCAAGAGCACATGAACTTCGTCAGGATAGAGAAGAGTGGCTTCTATAAATGAAGTGTATTCCCAAATGAGGGACGCGGTAACCAGCGGAGAAGGAACGTTGACGACCCTCAGCGGAATTTTTGATTTTGTCTGCAATGCCTCAACGTGTTTCCATGCCTGTTCAAAGTACGGATTGTTCACGGGGTCGGGAACTTTCAACTTGTGAACGTCATCGACATTTTCCTCGCGGATAAGGCATGTAACCCAGGGGTCGGCTTCGTCGTTGGGCTTGCACTCGCACCCGAACGCGCCGGCTACGATGTTGATTCCCTGATTCGGTTTGATATTTGAAAAGCCGTAATCGTACACGCCCTCTCTCTTTTTCGCGTGTTCTTCCGACCACTCAATTTCCGCATCGGGGTTATTGTAAAATTTTTTCGTCCCCATGTGCATTGGTCCGACTTCTATGACAAAGGGCACTTCGTCCAGCTCTTCCATGCGCCAGTTTGCTTTGATCAATTTTTTCTTTGTTTCTATATCAAGAATATCGCTCATCAGATTTCTCCTGTTTGTTGATTGACAAGCCTTAGTATAGCACGTTTTACCAGTCCCAGCTAGCCAGCTTTTTCCCAAGCGCCCCGGTCATAACGGCGGTAACAAGCGATTTTGCTTCGTTGAAAGATTTGTTGTCCATTGAATAGCGGTGTAAAAGTGAAGGTTCAAGCGTCCCGGTTGCGGCAAGCCAGCGGCGGCAGCCGGGATTGAGCTGCAATGGGGACAGAGCTTGATTTTCTGAATGCGGAGCGCAAGAGGCGCAGAAGACACTGCCTTCATTGGCGGAAAACAAAAGCGGACTGCTATCGGCTCTGTCCCTGCAAACGGCGCAGTTTTCAATATGAGGTTGAATGCCTAAAAAGTAAGCCCAGCGCCATAAAAAGTGAACCAGCAAACGGGGACAGAGCTCCTCATTCGCGTTTTCCAGCGCGTCCAGCGTATCAGTTGCCAATTTCAGTGCAGAACCCCAATCGCCGCCTCCGCCGTGAGTGCAGAGAATTGTCTCCGCTACGCCGCCGGCTGCCATCGTTCGCTCGTAAAGTTCCCTCAGCCCGGCTCTCCACGAATGTACGTCAAAATCGCTGAGTTTGCCGTAATCTTTGGACGGGTCGCGGTAAATCCAGACTTGTCCCGAATTGTACGGCGCGGCGTACGCACGCAGTTTGCTCTTTGGACCGCCAAAAACCGTCGCCTTGACGATGCCTTCTTCGGCGGTGAGCAGGGTTACTTCGATGTTGGATTCTCCCGACGGGCGGCTTCTGAGAACAATGGCTGAATAGACGGCAGTTCGGGACATTTTATGTGTGGGCTCAGTTGAGTTCCAGAGCGAAAATTTTGCTTTTGCGGCTCTGATCGTACACTTTGCGTTTTTTATCGGGCAGGGTTTCTATCGAAGTTTCCTTGAAGCCGAGAGCCTCGAACCAATCCTGCGTTTGCGTGGTAAGCACAAAAGCGCGGCGCATTTTGCTTTTTCGAGCCTTTTCGACAAGGAAGCCGACAATCTTCTTCCCAAGTCCGAGATCGGTGTACTGCGGGTCGGTGGCGACAGCGGCAATTTCCCCCTGAGCCTCGCCCCAGTTATGCAGAGCGCCGCATGCCCGGATAGAGCCGTCAATCTCCAAAACGGCGTAATCGTCCCTTTTTTCCTCAATTTGCTCCGCGCTCCGCCGGATCAAAATGCCTTTTTGCATTAAAGGTTCCATTAATCGAAGAATATCCGGCAAATCTCTTGAATGAAAGACGCGGATAGAGTCGTATTCATCGGTGTAGATCATCGTTCCAACGCCCAAGTTCGAGAATAATTCTTTCAAAACCGCACCTTCTTCCCTGCCGTCGATAATGTGCACTCTGTGAATACCGGCGCGGCTGGCAAGTAAACCCAGTTTTATTTCGCGCAGATAACCGCGCCAAGCGGCGGTTTCCGCTTCGTTCAACCCTGAAAACGCGCCGTTCGCCGCGATGAGCGATTCCGCCTGCTGGGGGCTGAGTCGTACCAAACTCCCGTCCTGTCTGGTTTCCAGATTATCCGGGAGAGTGAGAGCGTCCGCCCGCAAGCCGCCGCGTACGGAAACGATGAACAGCTTCGCCGCCCCAAGAGCTTTTGACACGGCGAGGGCAATTTCATCGCTTGGTACATTGTACGGCTTTCCAGAAGGACTCCAGCCGATGCAGGGCAGAATTGGAATCATGCCCAGATTCAGCACCCTGCCGATTGATTCGGCGTAGATTTTATCAACAGCGCCGGTGTGTTCGGTATCTATGCCGTTGACGATACCCAGCCCCCTTGCCCGCACAAAGTTGCCGATTAACGCCTCGACCCTGCTGCCGGAGAGGAATGTCATGAACCGGCTGGCTACATTGAAAGCCGCCATCTCTACAAAGGGAATTGCCTGCGAACTGGTAATGCGGACGGGAAAATCATGTATTGAAGCGAATGAAGTTTCAATATTGTACTGTTTTAATACCGCGTCGATGTTTTCTTTTGCGCCGGGAACGATAATCACTTTGAAGCCGGTCTTTGCCAGCAAAGCCAGATCTTTCACAAGACCGGGAAAACCGGGGTCTTCGGTTACGGGATAGTCAATTTTGAAAACCATAGTAGAACCTTCAAACCGGCTCTGGTAATGAAAAACTTCGCGGATCAGGTCTACCTGAGAGTTAATATCATCCATGAGCTAATTTTAGTATTAAATGGGACAACTTTCCAGATCATTTTACACTAAAGGTAAATTTTCTAATTCCGATATTCTAAGTGAAACGGGAAAACCCTATTGGATCTTAGTTTAAGGTTGAATGGGGGAGCTTCCCACCGGCTGAATTATGCGCCCGTCGGGCCTCCATGATTTAACCGGGTATCCTCACCCTTCCGGGAACGGTGGGTCGAGGGTTCTATGTGTTTCCCAACGGGAAATGCATTGGCACATGGATATTTGCGTGTTACGTGAATATCCGCAAACAGAGAATGAGTTTTTCGCAAGAAGAACTCTCATTTGAAAAAGCCGCAAAGCGGTTTTTTTTACGGCATGGAAGCCGCGGCGCAAAACCGTCGATGACGGCGGCGCCGAAAAAGCCAAAGGAGTGAGTATATGATTATCAATCACAACTTAAGTGCAATGTTTGCCGACAGGTCCCTCAAAGTTACCCAGGTGTTTCTGGATAAAAACATGGAAAAATTGTCGAGCGGACTTCGCATCAATCGCGCCGGTGATGATGCTTCGGGATTGGCTGTATCTGAAAAGATGAGGTCACAAATTCGTGGTTTGAATCAGGCATCAGTGAACGCCCAAAACGGTATTTCTTTCATTCAGGCATCAGAGGGCTACCTCCAGGAATCCCAGGATATTCTCCAGCGTCTGCGTGAATTGGCAGTGCAAGCGTCGAACGGAATTTATTCCGATGAAGACAGGATGTATATCCAGGTTGAAGTTTCAGCTTTGGTAGACGAAGTCGACAGGATTGCATCGCACGCCCAGTTCAACGGGATGAATGTACTGACCGGACGTTTTGCCCGGCTCGTCGGCGAAAACATTGTTACTGCATCTATGTGGTTCCATATTGGAGCAAACATGGATCAGCGAGAGCAAGTATTTATCGGCACAATGACAACGAAGGGTCTTGGTATCCGCAATGTCGGTGACGATACCTTTATTACACTGTCCTCTCCGGACGGTGCCAATCGTGCCATTGGAACCCTTGACAGAGCGTTAAAGATCATCAACAAACAAAGAGCTGATCTTGGCGCCTATCAGAACCGCCTTGAACACGCTGTACGCGGACTTGATGTGGGAGCTGAAAACATACAAGCATCTGAGTCCCGCATCCGCGACGCTAACATGGCGAATGAGACGGTCACCTACACCAAAAACATGATCCTTACACAATCTGGTACAGCTATGCTGGCGCAAGCCAATCAAAAAGGTCAGTCAGTTCTTCAGCTTCTGCAATAGTATATTGCATAACCGCGGCTCATAACCGCGGCGTCTCTCGGAAAGGCGCCTGACCACTTAAATGTGGTCAGGCTTCTTTTTTTATGTTAGAATAAAAAACAGGAGGCAATAATGAAAAGATTTTTTTTATTATCAATGATATTAACGGCTCTGTCCCTGACAGGCATAGCGGCGCAATCTTCACAAGCCGCGGCGGAACTGACGTTTTCTTTTACGCGGCAGAGCGGAGCCGCAAGCAACCAGTTTGCGGTGTGGATCGAAGACCCTCAGGGCAAGTATGTAAAAACACTTTACGCAACGAAATATACCGCCAATGGCGGCTATGCGCGCAGAGCCTCTTCCATTCCCACATGGGTAAAACAATCGGGACTTGCCGATATGACTAAGGCTCAGGTAGACGCCCTGACAGCGGCTACCCCAAAAGCGGGAACGCTTACTTACACATGGGACGGCACTGACAGCAAGGGCGCGGCAGTACCCGCGGGGAATTATGTGATCTATCTTGAAGGAACTCTGCGTTGGGAGAATCAGGCTTTGTATTCCGCGCCCATTCGCCTTGGACAAGGCTCCGCGTCTCCTGAAGTGAGCGTTAAATACTCAAGCGACGCAATCGCCGAACGTTCAATGATTGGCAATGTAAAAGTAAAGACACTGCGATAGTTTGCCGCTTGAGCAAATGTTAGTCCACTGCCATTTCAAGAAGCACAAAAGCCGTGCGCGTTCCCTCGTTGTATATCTGCTCAACAATACGGTAATTCAGCCGTTGAAGAGCCTCGCTTCTTATCCGCTCATCACTCCTCGCGCCTGTGTTAGTTGCAACTTCCACAATTTCGCTTTCAATTCGTACCATAATTTGATCCGCAAGATTCGCCGCTGCGGCTGCTTCCGCCATGGCAATGGCAGTCTCTTTGACATCGAATGTTTTTTCTCCCACGGCATACATAAAACCCGTTTTAACCGGCAGATTGAGATACCATGACGGATAATTTGTTCGATTGGGCTTTGGCGCCGCTTGTGCTGCCGATCTGCCCTTTCGCACTATATTTTCGATATCCTGAGGAATTGCCTCATTAGGGAATTCGCCGGAACGGATCGCCGTACCGGAATAAATCTGAGGTGTGCCTCCCTGATCGATACCCTGTCCTGAACTGCGGGTTATTTCTTCCATTGAGATTCCCTGTCCGGGAATCACTTTTCCTTCTATCAGAAAACCTGTTGAATAATTCATGCGGGAAATGCTGCCCATCTCCATTACTGTGGTCATGTCCATGCTGAAAGAAAATGAACCGTCCGGCTGTATCAAAGTCGGCCATGGATTAAATCCCCTTTCTTCTTTATCAAGATAATCCCATGTGTAAAATCCGCCGCTTATTTTTACAAGCTGCTGTCTGCCTGTCCCCGAATCTGTCATGTGGTAGACGCCGTCGAATTCCCGTCCTCCCCGAACAGAAGCCGGCAGCGGTGTCAGTGTTCCCTTTACGAAAATGTTGTTCAGTCTTCCGTGTTCTTCTCGAAGACCGCTCCAGTAAAAACTGCCGTCTTTGTTCAGCGTTCCCTTGATTGAAACATTTTCGGCGCAGCTAATACGTCCTCCGTTATCAATTAAAAGTTCAATCCCCGTCACCGGATCGTAGAGAGTGCCGTCCGCAAAATTAGTAACAACCCCGGTATATTTCCACGTAAGTTCCTGTACCATTTTTATTCCAGTACTCAGAGCTAAGTTATATTCGTCTTCGATGCCCTTGAAGGTGCGTTCAAAATCATATTGATACCAGCCGGTACTCAATGGAAGCAGATTTTCCCGTCGTTTTGTCTGCGCCCTTTCACCCGCGTCTTGTGTCGAAGCGCAGGAAAGGAGAACCAAAGCCGCCGCGAATACAGAATAAACGGATTTTATTTTCATAAGCCAAAACCGGGAATCGAACCCGGGACCTGCACATTACGAGTGTGCCGCTCTGCCAACTGAGCTATCTTGGCTAAATAACCGCACCGTTTCGAGAAACGGCGTTTCAAGAAATTATATCAGCTAAGGACGGAGATATTCAACAACCCCAAAATCGTATACACTTCATGCAGGAGCAGAAACCATGATCAAACTAGCCGCCTTTCTGGGTAATCCGGGGACTGAATATGCACACAACAGGCACAACGCCGGGCGTATGCTTGCGCAGGCTCTGCCTTTTTACCCGTCCCTTTCATGGCAAAAAAAATTCAAAGGTTTGTACGCTTCGCATGAAAGCGCCCACTTTATCATGCCGGAAACATTCATGAACCTTTCAGGCGAATCTGTTTTTGCCGCCGCCGCGTTTTTCAAAATCAAAATTGAGGAAATAATCGTAGTTCACGATGAATTGGAACTCCCGCTCGGTTTCATTTCCCTAAAATTTTCGGGCGGACTTGGCGGGCATAACGGGCTTCGCTCAATGAAAAAATGTTTTGGAAGCGCGGACTTTTGGCGGCTGAGGATTGGATTGGGACGCCCGGATTCGCGGCTTCCCGGCGAAGGCGGCAGGGAAGGCAGCGGGGAGGGAATTAACGACTGGGTACTTTCAGACTTTTTGAAAAATGAACAGGAAACGCTGATGCCCGCGCTTGATGCGGGCGCAAATCTTTTGCTTCAAACGCTGACCTGTGAGCCGGAAACTTTGTTGAAAGAATGGGCAAAAAAGAAAGTCGCTTCTTTAGAAGCGGTTTCGCCGGAGCCCGCAGTATCAGGGGAAATACAATGAACACAGCCGAGTCTTTCAAAGCGTTATACGACACTATTGTAAGACTGCGCGGTCCCGGTGGCTGTCCGTGGGACAGGGAACAGAATCCCTCAACATTACGGAGCGCGTTAGTTGAAGAAACCTACGAGTGCATCGAAGCCATTGATGAAAATGACGCACCCCACACTGCCGAAGAGCTGGGCGATTTATTTTTACTTACAACCATGATTGCATATATGCACGAACAGGAAGGCAAGTTTACCGTCGCCGATGCGTTGACAAAGATAAACGACAAATTGATACGCCGCCACCCTCATGTTTTTGGCGAGTTAAAAGTAAAGGACAGCGCGGAAGTTCTTGACAACTGGGCGGCGATAAAAGTGAATCAGGAAGGACGCAAGCCAAAAGATTCAATACTTGATGAGGTAAGTTCCGGTCTTCCGCCTATGGATCGCGCATTTAAACTACAGAAAAAAGCGGCAAAAGCCGGTTTTGACTGGTCTGACATGGAAGGAGTAATCTCTAAAATTAACGAAGAAATTGAAGAAGTTCGCAAAGCCATTGCACATAACGAAAAAATAGAAGAAGAACTTGGCGACCTGCTCTTTTCTGTGATTAACCTTTGCCGTTTTTTAAAAGTGGAGCCTTCGGTTGCCCTTCGCCGTACAAACAGCAAATTTGTCGAACGCTTTAAATATGTAGAAAAAAAGATGAAAGAATCGGGACAGGAAATGAAAAAGGAAACTCTCGATATTATGGATAAATTTTGGAATGAGGCGAAGGGGTAATTATGGACGAGCAGGAAAAAATTGATATTGAGACCGCGCTGAAAGAAATTGACGAAGACTATATTCAATGTTTCAAAACAATCAGGGAGATTTATGATTATCTTGCGACCTTTGGCTTGAATGATTTCAACAGACATTCAAAATACAAGTGGAGCTTCGATAAGGATAAAAAAAAGGGCTTCAGCTATGTCTGTATCCGACACGGAACCAGCCTGACAAAAAAAATTCTGGTAAAGAGAAGGGCTTTAATAGAAGACGCGGATCTGTACAAATGGGTTGGAAATAAAGATCAAATTAAAGAAGCTATGGACGAAGCCTATCAATTTATTTACATGAAAGTAAACACCGTAAAGAAAAAATTTGATGAGATGAAAGAGTTCGCGGAAGATTACCGCGAAAAACTTGACGATCTTTCCGAAGAAGCCGAAGAAGCAAGAACCCCAAAGAAAAAATTGAGGGGAGAGCCTTTCCCCGGTATCCCGGGCGCCTGAAATGTGCATGACACCCTCTGTAAATATGGACTTGAAAACCCCCCAATTTTCCGGTATAAGTAACTATGGCAGTTCACAGCGTTACAAAGAGATTTGGTATTTTGACGGCGGGCGGCGATTGTCCGGGGCTTAATGCCGCTATTCGCGGAGTTTGCCGCGCGGCGTATGACAGATACGGCATGGAAATTGTCGGGATAGCAAACGGTTTTCGCGGTCTTATATACGAAGATACAAAGGAACTCAAGCCTGAGGATTTTTCCGGTATTCTTACACGGGGCGGAACTATTCTCGGCTCAAGCAGGGAAAAGCCCTTTGGAGCTGCCGATAAAGACGAGGTTGCGCACGAAAAAGTTTCGGCGATTAAAGAAACATATTCCAAACTAAAGCTTGATTGTCTGGTAGTGCTTGGAGGAAACGGAACCAACACCACAGGTTACAAACTTTACCGTGAAGGGCTGAACGTTATCGGGCTTCCCAAAACAATTGACAACGACATTTTCGGCACTGACAGGACTTTCGGTTTTGATTCCGCGCTTCTTATCGGGACGGAAGCCATTGACCGTCTCCATTCAACCGCGCAGAGCCACAGCCGCGTCATAGTTATCGAACTTATGGGGCATAAAGCGGGCTGGCTTTCCTTGTACGCCGGAGTTGCGGGCGGCGGGGACGTTATTCTCCTTCCTGAAATTCCCTACGATATAAAATCCATTGCGCGTCACCTTGAAAAACGCGCTAAATCGGGAAAAACATTTTCCATCGTTGTTGTCGCGGAAGGCGCGATGTCGATCAAAGAAGCGGAAATGGATAAAAAAGATCGAAAAAAATATCGGCTTGATAACGGTCCCTCTGCCGCGTACCGTGTTGCCCGCGAAATTCAGGAAAGTACCGGCATGGAAACACGCGCCACTGTTTTAGGTTATGTGCAACGCGGAGGAATCCCAAGCGCTTCCGACCGCGTCCTTGCCACCAGCTTTGGAACTGCGGCTGCCGAACTTCTTGCCAACGGCAAATACGGACGCATGGTCGCCCTAACCGGAACCGACATCAATTCTGTCGATTTAAGCGTCCCCGAAGGAAAAGTAAAAAATGTCCCGACAGATCACTACATGATCGACACCGCCAAAGCTGTCGGTACTTGCGTTGGTGACTGAAGTTCAGTCTTTCAACCCTTCTTTTAAGCGGAACGAGGGGCAGTTTGCGCCGGTGGCGCGGAAAACTTCCTGAGAAGGCAGGTTGGCGCACTTTATGGAAAAAATGTCGCAGGAACGCGGAAACATGGGGTCCCATGTAACTTTGAAAAAGGCGCATTTAAGGCAATTTGGCGGGCGGGAAGGGAGCTTTATACCGGAAGGAATCGAGTCGCTCATGCTTCTGAATGATTATAGGCTATGTAATCCACATAATTTTGAAAACATTTTCCATGCGGGGAATCGGTAACTGAAAAACCAATTTCGTTGACATGGTTCTTATTGCGAATCCATTTACATTCCGCTTTAAGTTCAAATTTTCCTATATGCGACGCCATCTCCGGCTTAATTTCAATCTGGTATATTTCGCTGGGTTTGATTTTATCCATTAATTCAAGACATTCCAAACAGCACCCGGTTATGCTCAAATTTCTCAATAATAAATCGTCTTTTGTTAAACCGGGAATTCGCGCATGACCCTTGGTATGATACCTCGGATTTATTCTATTTTCATGCATAATTTATGGTACTCCCGCAATCCGCATCTGTCAACATTTTACAATATATACCGATAATGAAGCGGAGGAATGTGTTTTGCAGATTTTAGACGAATTTCAACAGAAGTTTTCCACAGATTTAGGCTTTAAATTCCGTACAATAGCCGTTAGTTTGGCGGTTTTTCTGGGACTTTGCGGTATTTTGCTGGCATTTTCCCTGTTTTCTGCCCTTTTCGGAATTGGCGGTTTCCCGGCAGTTCCGGGCAAATTTTTCGCGCACTCTTTTGGGATTCTGTCCCTTTTAATTCCCGCGCACATGGTTTATGCCGCGTTTATCCTTGCCGACCCCAAGTGGCGTCCTCAGCGCATTTTTTTACTGAGCGCATGCCTCTTTCCGTTTTTGACGCTTGTTGTGGGCTTTGCCCTTATCCGCGATTTTGAAGTCAAGTCCGCGCAGTACGCGTTTTTGAATTTCACCGGGAAAACCGGTTTCAGCCTGTTCATTATTTTCATTACCGTAATGGAAGCGCTTCTTCTGCAAGTGTTGAAAAATATGTTTTTCAGAAAAGATGATGAAAACGCGGTATGCGGACGCAAGGGGTTAAAACTTCTTCCGTTATTGGCTCCGGCGGCGAAAACTGCGTATGCGGATACGGAGTCTCTCTATTCCGAAGGGTCGCAAACTATAGCCGCCGTTGAAGAAGATAAAGAAGAAACTGACGTTGAATATGTTATTGATGATACTGATGAATTATCCGATGACGAAATTTCTGATACGGAAGATTTTGATTCCGATGAAGAAGATGAAATTGATGACGAAGATTCCGACGAGGACGGAGACGCCGTAACGCGCGCTCTTGAAGAGGCGGAAGCGGCTGCGGCGATTCACGGCGAGAAAGTTCGCAAAAAAGCGGTGAAGGCAAACGATTTCCGTTTCAAGAAGTACAAGGTTCCGGTTGAGATTCTGAACGAGTATCCTGACGGCGAATACTGGGTCATTGATCAGGCGACAAGAGCCTCCGCGCTTGCGTTGAAAGAGACGCTGGAGGAATTTAAAATTCAGGCTGATGTTACCGGCATCAAAAAAGGACCTGTCATTACAATGTTCGAGATTCTTCCCGCGCCAGGCGTGAAACTTTCAAAGATTGTCGGTTTGCAGGATAACATCGCGCTTCGCCTTGCCGCGTCCTCTGTGCGAATTGTCGCTCCCATTCCGGGAAAACACGCGGTAGGCATAGAAGTTCCCAACGCGAAACGCAACATTGTCTCTTTCAGGGAAATTATTGAAGGGGAGATGCTGCGTTCCAACAAACAGATGGAGATTCCAGTTGTTATGGGAAAAGATATCACCGGCGAAGCGCAGATAGTTGACCTTGTTCAAATGCCGCATATTCTCATTGCCGGCGCAACCGGTTCGGGAAAATCAGTCTGCGTCAATTCGATGATCCTTTCGATACTTTACCAGCTTCATCCGTCGGATTGCAGGCTTCTTCTTATCGATCCAAAAATTGTTGAATTGAAACTGTACAACGACATTCCCCATCTGTTAACGCCGGTTGTTACCGAACCGAAAAAAGCGTTTCAGGCTCTTCAATACTGTATCTACGAAATGGAACGGCGTTACGCCTGTCTTGATTCTATGGGTGTGCGCGACATTCGCAGTTACAACAAACGCATTAAAGAGAAAAATATCGCTCAGGAGCACATGCCGTACATTGTGGTTGTAATTGACGAATTTGCCGACCTCATGACGACCACCGGCAAGGAGCTTGAATCCACCGTGGCGAGGTTAGCCGCAATGAGCCGTGCGGTCGGCATTCATCTTGTGCTTGCGACCCAGCGCCCTTCGATTGACGTAATCACCGGTCTTATCAAGGCAAACATTCCCAGCCGTATCGCGTTCATGGTCGCAAGCAAAACCGACAGCCGTATTATTATCGACATGGTCGGCGCGGAAAAACTTTTGGGCAAAGGCGATATGCTTTACGCGGGCGTAGTAGACCCGTTCCCAATCAGAATGCAGGGCGCGTTTGTCTCCGAAGAAGAAGTTGAAGCGGTTGTCGAGCACGTAAAAAGTTTCGGCGCGCCAGAGTACATTGACGATGAAATATTCTTTGAGGAAGAAGAGGAAGAAACAGGCGCGTCTCTTTTTAGCGACGGCGATGATCCGTTATACGACAAGGCGCTGGAAATTGTAATGTCGCAGGGCAAGGCAAGCGCGAGCTACATTCAGCGCAGACTGAAAATCGGCTTTAACCGCGCAGCCCGTCTCGTGGACGAAATGGAACATCACGGCGTAGTCGGTCCCGCGAACGGAAGCAAGCCGCGGGAACTTTTGCGCGGCATTAGCGCGTAACTTTCCTAGAACGAATAAGTTAAAGATACCTTCACAAAGTTATTATCCGCA
The DNA here is from genome assembly GCA_031273265.1 of Treponema sp. Classification (GTDB taxonomy): domain Bacteria; phylum Spirochaetota; class Spirochaetia; order Treponematales; family Breznakiellaceae; genus WQXQ01. Next base: position 7,293 of record JAISSH010000033.1, on the reverse strand, counting down.
TACTGACCAAGCTGTCCCTCTTTATTGCCCGCGAAAATGCCGCCGGAGAGCGCGGTACGCAGAGCGTCCTTCGTCCAGATAAGAGCCGGCATGATGAGACAATCCATGTCTTCTATGCCCCAAACGACGGCGGTTCGCAGTTCAAGTTCATCGCGCAGAAATTTTTTGGAAAGCGCGGCTGTAAGACGGGTTGATGTTAACGGTTTGCCGCCTTCAGTGTCAATTTTTTTAAGACTATCATTTATAATGTTTTCAATATTCGGTAAATTACTAAGATTGAATATGTCGTCCGGCATACTAATTTCTTTACTGCCGAGTTTGTCGTGCATAAGAATAATGCTTTCATTTATTTGGAGATTCAAGTTAATACCTAAAAAGAGATTGCGATCAAAGCCGAAAGACCAAGCTATTGAGGGATTGTAAACAGAACCGTCATCGCCTTTTAAATCTTCTGTGATGTTAGCCGCAACTTCCGCGCGCACATTAAGACCGAATAAAACTTGCGCGTAATCAAGACCGATCTGGTGGTAGGGATTGTATTTGTATAAAATATCCATTTCCGCGTCCACATTCACATATGAAGGAGGAAAAGATGGCGGCATGTCAAGATCAAAGCTGGTTAGACTGATCTTTGCCGCAGGCTGAGGCAGCCGTCCGTAGTAATACTGAATACCGAAATCTACCGAACCTATGGTAGTGGTAAATCTAAGCCCCCCTTGCGCGTAGTTAAGCTTGGTTGTATCCGGTTTTGTCTCTGTCATTCCAACATCAACATTGACTGGTATCGGCAGCGATGATGGAATCGGCATTGACATTTCAGGATTTTTCAACATTTCCATTTGGGCTGGAGCCCACCTTCCCTCCGAAGGTATATAATGACCTTCAAAGTATGGAACAAATACGCCTTCTATTTTTGAAAATTGCCCGAAGCGGAATGAAGCGTGAACAAGAGGGCGCGCGATTTTAACGCCCATCAAGCTGGTGTTATCCGCCATTTCCGTATAAATCTGCGAAGTGTCCAGCGGGTTGATTACGTCGAGGGGACCCATGCTGTCGGCTTTGCCCCATGTGAGTTTACGCAGTCCCGCTTCAACATCAAACTTGCCGAAATACGCGCGCAGGTAGCCTTCGTCAATTTTTACCACTTCGTCTTTTTTTGTCTGTATTTTAAGGTTGATAACGCCTTCGACAACGGAAGCTTTCGCGGAAAAGTTGAGTTTACCGGAAAAAATATCACCAAGCTCGACGCTTTCGGCTCCTTTGTGAAAATCGCTGCCATAGCCAAGCATGGTCGCGGAAACTTCACCGCCTATTGATACGTTCAAGTTGCCGTTTGCGCTTGTTCCCGTACCGCTTGATGTTTCCTCATCGTCAAACCCAAAGCCAAATTCCTGAGCGGAAAGAGCGGCGGTAATTAATAGCATAAAAACTACTAATTTGTTCATTGCGCTCTTCCTGTTTCAAGATACGTGGTGGTAAAAACAGTTTCGGGAATCCGATCATCATATTTTATTATTTCCATGAAAATTGTCGTTGATGTTCCCGCTCCAACTGTGGATACTTTTGTCTGCATGGGGGTCAGGCGTCCCTGTTTGTCCTCGAAATTGGACATTTCCATCAATTTTATATGCTCTCCCCGGCGGTTGTACAATTCAACTTTGTAGCTCAGTAATTTTTCTTTGTCGATCCACGATACAGTTTTGGAATACTGAAACGAGCTGTCTTTCGGTATCGATTCAATAACATAGCAGACGTTTCCGTTGAATGTTTCTTCGCGTAACAACTTGTGGTTGTCAAGAGAAGCCTCTCTGTCAACTGCGGAAATGTCGTCATACGAAAAGTCGGTTCCCATAAAACTGCCGCTGCTCTCCGATGCCGCGATCCGGCGCACCTTGCCAAGTTCCGGTAAGTATATCCACTGATCCGTGCCGCCGGAAGCGGTGTCCATGGTGAGGAAGCGCGTCCCCGCGACATTTTTCGGCTGTTGGAACACTATCACTGTGCGCCCGCCGTTGGGTCCGTCCTTTGAATACTGATCGATAAGCCGTTCAGACGTGCTTCCGTTCTTTGCGGTAATTACCATGCGCGAGCGGGACGAAATCGTATCGCTTTGGATACGGTTTCTTGACGAATGTACGATAGAAGCCGCGTCCTGAGCGTACAAAATCGTTGCGCCTAACAACAGTGCCGCCAATACAAAAATTCGTTTCATTATATTTTTCCTCCATAAATAAATTTAGGTTTAATAATGATAAGCAGAGCCGGTATAACCGTGAGGCTTATAAAAGCCGTTATCATCATGCTAAGGGCGATAATTGCGCCCAGTTCCGCGATTAATCTGAACCGGGAGAGCGTCAGCACTCCGAAGCCAGCGCCCACGGACAGGGCGTTGATTATAATCGCCTTGCCGCAGCCGATAAATGTCCGGCGAAGAAAATCCTTTTCATCAGTCCGGTATTCGCGCTTGAAAAATTCGATAAAGTGAATGGTATAGTCAATGCCAATGCCCACGGAGAGGCTCGAAATTAACGCTGTTCCAAGGTTGAGTTTGATTCCAATAAAGCCCATCACGGCGAAATTGCACAGAATCGCCAACGCAAGAGGAGCCGCGCCGATGATTCCCGCAGTTACAGAACTGTTGGAAAAAGCGATGATCAGAAACACCATGAGTACGGAGACAAAAATTGATATAAGCTGAGAGTTAAAAATCAACTCGGTAATCGCGATTTCCTGTACCGCGCCGCCGCCGATCATTGTTTTTACATTTTTGGGAAAGTTGACATTAACATATTCATTTATAATAGCGATTATTTCCTGAATTTCCCTGCTTCCGACCGCGCGGACTTGTATCATTGTTCTAAGCGAAGTGGGTTCAAAAGGATCGTTGGAGTAAAGCATCTCATCGTCTCCGGCAAGGAGCACCAGATAATTTGATATAAGCCGACCAAGTTCTTCTTCCGTCTCTTTGCCGTAACGGGCGGGATTCGCCGGTATTTCATAATAAGCCATGCCGTCATAATTGGTGAGGCGTTTCACCTCACGCACCAGATCACTGCCGCTCAGTGAATTGGACTTTCCGGCGGCGCTGTCAAGGAAACGCAGAAGGTCAGCCGCGCTGTACTGCGCCAAATCGTGGCTTTCTTTTGGGGTATCAATTACAGCCGCGCTGTTGGAATTAGAATCGTTAAAACCAAAACTACCAAATCCGAAATCATCAAAACCGAAACTGTCAGCTTCGTTTTTTGCCGCCGACGGACGAAGCCCTTCGGGACTTTCATCAACATTGAACACCTGATTGATCCGTTTGATAATGTCCGTAAAGCCGACAACTTTTCCCACTATCGGAACGTGTTCCGTCAGGTAAGAGGAAAGATTGTCTACCGCCAGCAGTACGCTTGGGTGAAGAAGTTCTTCCGAAGTTTCGGCTTCCACTATCAAGTTTATATCCTTTGAGCCGCCGAAATATTCGCGGATAAAGCGGTCTGAGCGGCTGATGTCGGTTTCATTTTGAAAGAATTCGATAACCGCGTTTTCGATGATAACTTTTGAAAGCCCGTAAAGTGAAATAACGACAGTCAGCGCCGCAAGAACAAGGACGAGTTTTTTTCTTCGCGCGATAACAAGAAAAATTCCCGCGATGACGCCGCTGAAACGGTCGGTTTCATTTAGGTTTTTTTCTTTTTCATTGAATGTCCGCGGACCGCGAAGCAGGAACATTGACGGAATGAAAAGTATCGCCATAACAAAAGCGGTAAACACCCCGACGCTCGCGCAATAACCGAATTCCCTCATCGGGACAATCGGCGTAAAACAAAATGAAATAAAACCGGCTAATGTCGTAAGCGCCGCCAGAGCCACCGGCTTGATCAATTTTCTTACAAGTTCAAGAACAAGACCGCGGTGTTCTTCGACAGACAGAGTTTTGTTCCGCGTGTCTTGCGCGTAATGGGTAACTATGTGAATACCGTACGCGCTGCCGACAGCGACAAGGATTACCGGCAATATGGTCGTAAGGACGGAAAGTTTTATCCCGACCAACGCCGCCATTCCAACAGTCCAGACAACGGCGATGATGACTGTCAGAAGCGGCAGGGCGACATAAGTAAAGCGCCTAAACGAAAAGAACAGAAGAGCCAGCACCACGATAACGACAAGCGGTATCAAAAGCAGATTGTCAGCGATTATCGACTCGTTTATGATAGCGTTTACAACCGGCTGTCCTGTGAAATAAACTTCCGCCTCGCCGGAAAAAATTTTTTCCGCAGTTTCGCGGATTTTCTCGTAACAGCGGCTCACCTCCGGGCTTGCCATAGTTTCGGTTATCACGTCAAGCGTGATAATAATCTGCGTCGCGGAAAAATCATCGGAAACAAGGGCTCCTCGGAACAAATCCCACGACGCGATACGCCGCTTAAGCTCCGCGATTTCTTCCTGCGTGCCTGAAAAATCTTCCGGCACTAAATCCGAAACGATGATGCTGTCGCCGTCGCCTGTTATGTACTGCGTTGACATGATCGAGTTTACGGATTTTACAAGATCAATATTTTCGGCATCTTGCGAGAAATCACGAATCAGCCGGAGAAAATCTTTTTCAAAAACGGTGCGGTAAGAACGCTCAAGCCCGATAAAAATCATCACCTGTCCGCCGAAGGTTTCATCAACATATTCGGAGATAATTTTTGCCTGATTTTTGTCCGGCAGAAAGCGTATGTTGTTGTTATCCAGTTCCGCCCGAGGGAGTTGAAGCCCCAGAAAAACGGTGATTATTGTGATAACGCCGACAATTACGGCAGGATGCTTAAATAACCTTTCCATACTTGACTCTTACAATAATATATACAACACTAAGAATTAAAAGCAACATACAGTTCAATTAAATGTGTACTGTACTGTACAGAACGGCATGTGTTTGTACAATTTTACATATTTTTCGACAAAATGTAAAGCGCGCGAAAAAAGAATCATGGAGAGTTAATTATGGAACAAAAAGAAAACCGGAAGATTCGCTATACCAAAATGGTGATACGGGACAGTCTTATGGAGCTTATGAAAACCAAGTCGATTTTGAGCGTTTCAATTAAGGACATTTGCGGGCTTGCGGACATAAGCCGTTCAACTTTTTACGCGCATTATAAAGACCAATACGATCTGCTTACTCAAATTGAGGAGGAAACTCTCGCGTATTTTGAGGATATGCTGAACAGGTACAAGGACAAACACAGTAAAAAAGAGACCGCTCAAATGGTCGAAGAAATGCTGACCTACATGGCGAATAACGGCAATTCCATTCAGGTATTACTGAGCGAAAACGGCGACCTTGCTTTTCAAAAAAAATTATTTGAACACTTTACAAACCACAGTTTGGTAAAAAATTATTTTTCCGAAAAACAACAGGACGACGAAGCGAAATCATATTACTCTGTTTTTCTGATAAACGGTTACATTGGTTTGATTCAACACTGGCTGAAAAACGGCATGCCCATACCCGTCCCGCATCTGGCTAAATTACTGCTCAAATGGGTGGAGTAACAAAGAAAAATGTATAGTCTAAAAGCTAGAAAATCGTTATATTATATTAATAGAAAATTATCTTTTTGGAGGATTTAATGAAAAGGAATATTTTCGCGGTAATCGCGGTCTTTTTATTGTTGAATTTCCTTTCCTGTGCGACAACGAATCAAAGCTCAGGAAATTCATTTGATTGGGCGGGAATTTATACGGGGGTAATTCCCTCGGCGGGCGGTGAGGGAATTAGCGTCAAGTTTACCTTAAACGCCGATAAGACGTATGCGGTAGAGTACCAGTATATCGGCAAAAGCGATGAAATTTTCCCCCGCACCGGAACATTCACCTGGAATCCCGCAGGGGATACCATAATATTATCCGGCGAAGGTAACGATGATTTTCCGCCGTATTATAAAGTTGGGAAAAATACATTAACTCATTTGGATTTAGAGGGCAATATAATTACCGGAGACCTTGCCGATATGTATATATTACACAAGCAGTAAAAAAATGCCTGCCGCCGCCGGGACTTTTGCGCTGCTTAACTGTTACGCTAAGACAGCTTCTGTAATAGGTTTTTTTTGACGCATTGCTTTGAGCGATGCTATTTTTCTGTCTATTTCTTCAAACTCTTCTTTGGTAGGGTTAGTCCCGCCAATAATAATTTCCTCATTTTCAAGAGCGTTAATAAACCAATCCAAGTCTACTTTTTCCCCGGTATCAAGATTATACATAACTTCCTCTCCTTACGCCGCTTCTAGCGGCGGGCTATCCTTCGGATAGCTTTCAATAATAAGGCTCCGAAGGAGCCACTTCCCCCTGTTAAAAATATTTGTCTATCAAATTTTTTGCGTCTTCTTCATGAATAGCCATTATGCCTCCGCCTAAATGAACCGCTCCGAGTGTCTTTTCGTAATGTTCAATAAGCGCTGTTTTTGCATGAAATGAAATTACCCCGTCAAATCCACATTCCATAGATACTTTGCAACCATAAGCGGTTAAATTACCCGCTACGCCAAGATATTTTTTGTCCTTCCCTCTGTTTAACGGCGCATTTTCTATTAGGTGCATATATATGTGTTTTACACGTTCCTCAAGCGATACCAAGCCGTGTATAGTTTGCGGTTCTTTTTCGGCAACCAGTTTATAAACGCGCCGTTCTGTTTGGTCATATTCAAATTTCCAATTAAAAAGCCAGCCGTTCTTTTTGGTTATTTCTTTTAAGTCGTCTTTTGTTACTGGCAGGACAAGGGTGTTAAGCGTTTCGCCTGTTTCGGCGTTTTCGATTGATTCGGTGATTTTGTCTATTTCAAAAGAAAGCTCCATATTATGAGTATAACATACTTAGGGATATTGAACAATGTAGAAAATGGAATTTCATGCCTGCCGCCATTCAGCGGCAGGCACGTTTGCGCTACTGGTTAATCATCCTGAAAAAGATTGAGCCCCAAGTACGCTATTAACATGCCACTGCTACCATAATCTTGATATATAACAGCCTTATCAGGGGAACTACGATAAATATACGCAGAACCACTGCTAGAGCCTTGTTCTTGATAACTTTCCCAGGAGTTATTATTATTGAAATAATTTTTGATGGCATTTGAGGTGGCGATTGTGCCGCTAAAGTTAATGACAAGTGCCTGAGCGAAAGTATTTTGATATTTATAATTCTTAACATCCGTCCAATAAATACCAGTTATTCCGGATGGCTGACTAAAGCCGTTAAGTCCATACTTGGACAAGATATTTGCCGGCGGCCAACCACCGTTGGTGCCATACCCGCTG
>JAISSH010000023.1 GCA_031273265.1 Treponema sp. | reverse complement strand
TATTATCTGCCGCCGGAATCAGTTGTCAAAATTTTTGAAGAACACGGTTTTGTCTGGGGCGGCAAATGGGATTTGATCGACACAATGCACTTTGAATACAGACCTGAGATATTATTGCTGAATGGGTTTTCCGTGCGGGGTTTATAGTGAATTTGCCGATGTTTTTGATTTCTCTTCTTCAATCCAATCGGCTTCTTCAAAATAACTTTTTATATTTTTTATTCTATTTTCCGCAAGTGAGATATATTCCGCCTCTTTTTCTATTCCTATGTAATTGCGTTTTAATTTTTTTGCAACAGCGCCGGTTGTGCCTGTTCCAAAAAAGGGATCGAGAACAATATCGCCCTGTTTTGTCGTGGATAAAATTACCCTTTTAAGCAGTTCTTCCGGCTTTTGCGTTGAGTGCGCTTTTTTTCCGTCTTTGCCTTTTAACCGTTCTTCTCCAATACACAAGCCAATCTGCCAAACCGATGTCATCTGTTTATCGCCGTTGTATTTTTTCATTAATTTATGGTTAAAAGTATATTTTTTATTTTCCTTTCCTTTTGAACACCACAAAAGCGTTTCGGTGGCGTTTGTAAAACGTGTTCCCATAAAATTCGGCATTGGATTTGTCTTGTACCACGTTACGTCATTTAAAATCCAGAAACCCAAATTGAGCATGATATTTCCAACGCGAAAAATATTGTGATAACTGCCGATTACCCAAATCGTGCCTGTATTTTTTAAAATGCGCCTACATTCGGTCAGCCATGCAGTGCAAAAATTGTCGTACTCCGCAAAAGAGGCGAACTTGTCCCATTCATCGTCAACGCCGTCAACTTTTGTGTTGTTTGGGCGGTAAAGCGCGTTCTCTAACTGCATGTTATAGGGCGGGTCGGCGAAAATCAAATCTATGGAACTATCGGGAAATTTTTTTAATTCTGTTATGCAATCGCCTTGTATTATGGTGTTTGGCTTCATAAATCACGGACGAAGTCCCGGCACATCCCACTGCGGCGGTACTTTCGCGGGCGTCCCTTTCGAATCAACAAACGCCCATGTTACCTTCGCCTCTATCAACATATCTTCTCCACGCCAGATTTCCTGCGCGATGATTCCGCTCACCGCGCCTTTTTTAACAGGACGCGATTTTATTACCAGAGTGTCATCGGTGAAGGCGGGCTTCTTGTAATCAATTTCTATTCTGGCGATGTAAATTCCATAGCCTGCCTCGACTGCCTTGAGGTAATCAAAGCCCACGTCTTTTAAAAATTCGTAACGGGCGTACTCCAGATAGTTCAAATAATTCGCGTTGTTTACATGGTTGTTGCTGTCACATTCATAGGTTCTTACCCGCAGTGAACATTCAGTTATCATGGCTCAATTATACCCGGTGCGCGGTACTTTGAAAAGCGGCTGATTTTGTGTAAAATGTTGAGCATGTTCAATTTTTGCCCTTCATGCGCTTCAAAAAAAATCAAGTTTGAAGAGGGAAAAGTTTTCCGCTGTCCCGATTGCGGCTTTGTCTACTATCACAACATTGCAGCCGCGACCGGCTGTATAATCAGCGTGCCGCAAACCGATGGCGCACAGAGGCTTGTGTTTCTGGTTCGTGGCAAAGAACCGGCTGTCGGCAAACTTGACCTGCCCGGCGGCTTTGTCGATGTCGGCGAGGGCGCTCTTGTGGGACTTTACCGCGAACTTCAGGAAGAAATCGGCTGGACGCCGCCTGTTCCGGATGGCGCGCCTTTGGCGTCAGTTTTCACGCTGTTTGCCTCATTTTCCAACGTGTACGAATACAAAAACATAAAATACAATACATGTGATATGTACTTTTCAGTTACCGCACCGGGTTTAAAACCGGAAGATTTACGTTTGGAACAGGCTGAAGTTTCCGCCGTCCGTTTCCTGAAACCCGAAGAAATCGACTTTTCCCAGTTCGCCTTTGAGTCCACCAGACGCGCGGTAAAAGCTTATCTTAACATCCTTGACTAATTTTGCATTTCTTATCATCTTGATCTTATGAATCGAAATTGTTCAAACAATTTTGTCTTTCCGGGCGAATACCGAAAAGCGGCGGAACATCTGTTTCCCCGGGACGGGCTGTTTCGAAGTCAAAAACCGGATTTGAAATCCACTGCCGAATTTGCCAAAACTTTGGGTCTCGGCAATGAGTTTCAGCGTTTGGTTGCGCTTGATAATAACAGCGCCGAAATGCGGACATTTTTGGATCACTTTCAAAACAATCTTGACCTTTTGATTCAGAAAACATGGGTCGAAAAGTCCGATGAAGACCGCAAGGGAAAACTTCAGGACAAAATTCCGTTGTTTATGGATTCTTTATACCACGGAGATATTACGCAGACCGTTGATGAATTCGCCATGATTTTGGAAGAACTGGCGTATCTTTTTTTTGGCGTTCAAAGTGAAAAAGATGATTTTACCGAGTATACATTTCGCATAGACGCGCAAATGGGGCTTTTTTGGTGGTACGGAGGCAAACTCTCTTCATTTAAAGAGTTGAAAGACAAAGATGACGATGATAGGGTTCTGTGGGCGATTTTGCTTATCGGACTTTGTTATCTGACGAATTTCTAAAGGAGTAATTATGTCAAATGCTGATAACGCCCCCGCAAAATCAGATAACACAGGCTCGGATTTTATCAGCGAATTTATAAAAGAGGATTTGGCGGCGGGAAAGTTCAGTTATGTGCACGCGCGATTTCCGCCGGAACCGAACGGCTGGCTTCACATCGGGCATTGCAAGGCGTTTTTCATCGACTTTAGCATGGCGGAGCGTTTCGGCGGAAAATGCAACCTTCGCTTTGACGACACCAATCCTGAAAAAGAGGACATCTCCTATGTTGAGGCGATCAAGCGCGACATCAAATGGATGGGCTACGATTGGGAAGACCGCGAATATTATGCTTCCGATTATTACGAGTACCTTTATGATTTAGCGATAAAGATCATCAAAAAAGGAAAGGCTTATGTTGACGATCTGAGCGATACAGAAATGAGCGAGTACAGAGGGACGGCGGTCGCTGATAAGAACAATATCACCGTAACGCCGCCGGGCAGAAACAGTCCTTACCGCGACCGTTCTATCGAAGAAAACCTCGACCTCTTTGCGCGAATGAAAGCGGGCGAATTCGCGGACGGGGCAAAAACCCTGCGGGCAAAAATCGACATGACCCACCCGAATCTGCTTTTGCGCGACCCTGTCATGTACCGCATCAGACGCGAAACCCATTACCGCACAGGCAACAGTTGGTGCATTTATCCCATGTACGACTTTCAGCACCCGCTTTCCGACGCGAAAGAGGGAATAACGCACTCGCTCTGTTCGCTGGAATACGAAATCCACCGACCGCTTTACGAATGGTTTATCCGCGAGGCGGAAGTTTTCCCGTCGCGCCAGATCGAGTTTGCACGCCTTAATTTGAGTTATACCGTTATGAGCCAACGCTGGCTGTTAAAACTTGTGCAGGACGGGCGCGTTTCAGGCTGGGACGATCCGCGTATGCCGACAATCGCCGGACTCAGACGGCGCGGTTACACTCCCGAAGCGATACGCTCTTTTGTTTCACAGATCGGAATCGCGAAAACTGACAGCATGGTAGACATCGCTTTTCTTGAATACTGCCTTCGCGAAGATTTGAATAAACGCGCATTGCGCGTAATGGCGGTTTTGCGCCCGCTCAAATTGATTATTGAAAATTGGGACAATGGCAAAACCGAAGAACTGGAAGCGGTCAACAATCCCGAAGACGAATCCGCTGGAAAGCGCCGCGTGCCATTTTCCCGCGAACTGTGGATTGAGCGCGAAGATTTTGAAGAGACTCCTCCGCCTAAATATTTCCGGCTCTTTCCCGGAAACTCAGTCCGCTTACGTTACGCGTACATTATCACCTGCGCCGGCTTTG
>JAISSH010000013.1 GCA_031273265.1 Treponema sp. | reverse complement strand
AAATTATACAAAACTCTTAGGCTATATTTCTACCGCCGTGAGTCTTGTACTCTTATAATAATATTATGCGCCTTAGTATTTGTCAAGTTTTTTTTGCGTTTTTTTTACAAAAATTTTTTTGTGGGAGGGGGAGAGGGAGTTTCAAACAAAAATTTTTAACTCCCCCGTAACAAACGCTCTCGTCTGCGTTTCGCCTTCGGCTAAAATTAAAAGTTCTCCGCCTTCCCCTATTCCTTCAAGCCGTCCTTTTACTTCCCTGCCGGAATCTGCCTCTCCTTCGACAAAAACAACCTGTTCGCCTTTTTTGTAAAGCCGCTGTTCAAGTCGAGATTTCCAGTCTGTGATGTTTTTCTGCGCGTTCAATTCATCAAAAAACCGCGCGAGAATTTCTTCAAGCAGAATGAAGCGTTCTTCGGGAGCAATGTCCTTGTCCGCGGCAAGAGCGATGCTGACCGCTTTTTCGCGCAGGGCGGCGGGAAATTCCTTTTGCGCCGCGTTAAGCCCGATGCCAATATGGACAATTCCGCCGTCTGCTTCGCAAAGAATACCCGCGTTTTTTTTATCGTTAATAATTATGTCGTTAGGCCATTTTATTTTTACTTTCGAGCGCAGACATGGAGCGAAATCTTCGATGGCGAAGGAGACGGCAAGTCCCGCGCGAAGGGTAAGGGCGGACGGAATGTCCTCGACGCGGGGGTAACGCAAAAGGATCGTAAAGGGCAGGTTCTCGCCCCTGTTCATCTGCCAGACGCGATCCTGTCCTCTGCCGCGCCCCGCTTCCTGAAAATCCGCGGTGATGACAGTCCCATGCGGCTCTCCTTCAGACGCGAGCCGCCTTGAAACATCCATCGTGCTTGAAACGGTTTCTTCGTGATACACAGGCGCGTTAAACGGATTGATTATATTCAATTTTTTCATATCTTGTTTATACCATACAACTGGAAATGATTCTCATTTTATGCTACTATTTGCACATGAACATGGTGTGTCTTGATCTTGAAGGGGTGCTTGTCCCGGAAATTTGGATTACCTTTTCAGAAGCTGTCGGAATCCCCGAATTACGCAGAACGACAAGGGACGAGCCTGATTACGATAAACTGATGAAGTTTCGACTCGGTCTGCTTGAAAAAAATAATCTGAAACTTCCCGACATTCAAAAAGTTATTTCGGGCATGGAGCCGCTTCCGGGAGCGGTTGAATTTACCCGCGCTTTGCGGGAAAGAACCCAGCTTATCATTCTTTCCGATACTTTTGAACAATTCGCAAAACCGCTGATGAAAAAACTTTCATGGCCTACTCTTTTTTGCAACAAACTTAAAATTGCAGACGATGGAACCGTTACGGGCTACTCTCTGCGCCAGCAAAACGGCAAGCGCGAGGCGGTAAAGGCTTTCAAATCGCTTAATATGCGCGTCTTTTCCGCAGGCGACTCTTTCAACGACCTTGCGATGATCCGCGAATCGGACGGCGGCTGTCTTTTCCGCGCGCCGGAACAGATACGAAAAGACTGCGCGGATTTGATCTGCGTTGATACTTTCGATGACCTTTTGGCGGAGATAGACAAGTTTTTGAATTAGCGGTCAATAATTTTGCGCAATGTGTGATCGTTGTGCCGCCAGTCCTTTCCCGTTTTTACGCGCAGATCAAGATCGATCTTCCAGTCAAAGATGAGCTTTAGCTCTTTTAACGCGGCAAGACGGATTGTTTTGATCATTTCCCCGCCTTTGCCTACGACCATGCCTTTCTGCGATTCGCGCTCCACTACGATAAAAGCCCTCACCCAGAGTTTTGTCTCTTTTTCCTTAAACTCCATGTCCGCAATATCCACATATAGCGAATGCGGCAGTTCCTGGCGCAGGCGGTTGATTGCCTGTTCACGGATAATTTCGGCTATACGAAAACCTGTTTCCTGATCCGTGTAGTATTCGCCGCCGTAAAGTGAATCGCCTTCAGGAGCCATGTCGAATAACGCGCAAAGAAGCTCCTCAACGCCCTGTCCGGTATTTGCGGAAACGGCGAGAATGCGCCCGCCTGCAGACGAGCTTGCAAACGCGGGAAAATTTTTGGAAATAAATTCTTCCGTGCGCTTGTAGTCCGCGCCCGGAGCGTCCATTTTGTTCACGGCGGCTAATGTCTTTTCAGCTAACGGAACAAGGAGGGACGCCGTTTCCTCTTCTTCATCTCCCGGAGCGCGGCAGGCGTCCAGAACATACAGAACAATGTCGCACTCTTCGACGGCGCGCAAGGAAACTTCCATCAGTTTTTTGTTGAATTTTTTCTGCGAATTGTGCCGTCCGGGAGTATCAACAAAGATAAGCTGTCCCTGCTCGCGGTTAACGATACCGCGTATCGCGTTGCGCGTTGTCTGCGGAACTTTGCTTACAATGGCGACCTTTTCGCCGCACATTTTGTTTAAGAGAGTTGACTTGCCGACAGAGGGACGCCCGACCAGCGCGACAAATCCGCATTTTATATGAACGCGGTTTTCTTCGCTATTACGCGCAACTTCGCTGTTAATTTCTTCACTCATCTTTTTTCAAATAAATTCTACTGCCAGGAGGAACAGACTGAGTAATCCACACACTGCCTCCGATAATACTGCCGCTCCCGATAATTGTCTCTCCGCCGAGAATCGTCGCGTTAGCGTAAATCGTTACGTCATCTTCAATGGTCGGGTGGCGTTTGCAGTCGCCTTCCTCTTTTTTTACAGAAAGCGCTCCAAGCGTAACGCCCTGATAAAGTTTAACATTTTTCCCTATTACAGTAGTTTCGCCGATAACAACGCCTGTTCCGTGATCGATAAAAAAACATTCGCTTATCTGTGCGCCGGGGTGAATATCGATTCCTGTTCTGCTGTGAATAAGCTCGCTCATCATACGCGGGATTACAGGCACCTGCCGCGTCCAGAAAAAATGCGCCACCCTGTGCACGGCGATTGCCTGAAATCCCGGATAGGAAAGAATCACTTCATCCGCGCTTTTGGCGGCAGGGTCTCCGCGCACGGCGGCTTCAAGGTCTTTGGCTAAAACGATTCTGATTTTAGGGAGTTCTTCAAAAAATTCATCGACCACAAGCGCGGCAACAGCGCGGCATCCTTCATGCCCGCAATTTAAAGCGCCAAGCCGGGCGGAAAAAGCAAGGCTCTTCTCCACTTCGCCGATTAATTCCAAAGAAAGATTGTTCACTTTTTCTACGGTGATCTTCCGCAAAGATTCACTATCCGCGTACAGGTTCTCAAGAAAGCCGGGAAAAAGCAGTTCTTCAATTCCACGTACAATGCTGTCTATGCTCTCCCTTCCCGGAAGATTCGCCGCGCCTGAATGGTTCACCATGCCGTAAGCGTCGTAATTTTCCAGAAGCGATTCAATGCTTTTTTCGAGTCTATTCATGCGGAAACTCTTTCATGCGGCGTGTCAACTAACGATGAAAGATCGCTTCCGCCTTTGAAACGCAGAACGTTCACCATAAAAATGTTGAGTTTATTCACGATGTTCGGCGGCAGAAGGTTTCCGTCTACTTCGACAGAAAGGATCGGGTAATTGCGCTCACGCGCCCATGGAGTGAAAAGCCCTTCGATCACGCGCCCGATTAGGCAGGCAAACGGGCTGATGTTCACAATGCCTGAGTAGCCCGCATCCATCGCAGCCGCCGCCGAACCGGAGGAAACCGCGATTTCAGAATTGAGTTCAAGGTTTACAAAGTGCTCCTGCGTGTACTTCATAATGTGGTGCATGTCGTGAGGTGTTTCAGGAATGAGTCCTGTCGGCTCAAGGATAGCGAGAGTTTTTTTCTCGATGTGATGTTTCCACCACTCCTCAATTTGCAATTTTTTCAAATCTTTCCAAGGTTTGGAAAAAAGCCTCTTGCCGGGCTTTTGCAATTTGATCAACTTGTTAAGCGCGTATTCGCGCACAAAGTCGAGATAGTGAATCCACTCGCTGATACCCGCAACTTTTACTACAATGCCGCGCTCGCTCATCAAATCTGTTAATTCGCCAACGGCAAAATCGTCGCGCCGCACATAAATTTCGCCGACAACAAGCACGCGCGGACAATCGGTAATTTTTCTTTTTTTTTGAATCTTTTTTACATCTTTGGCTACGTGCTTCAGCTCTTTCCATAGCTCTTTTGGATTGTGTTCAACAGCGCGCATAACTCTTTGCCATGAATGAGCGAACTCCTCCTGCGCCTTGACAGGATCGACTGCCGTTGCTTTTAACGCGCACTGAATATCTTTTAAATAGTCAGATAACACAAGCCCAATCCACATCTGTTTTGAAAAACTGGAGCCAAGCTCCGTGTAGGAATTGTCCGCGGAAAGAATAAAGACCACCACGTTTTCAAGGCGCATATCGCGGAAAAGGTTTTCGTAGTAGACATAGTACTGTCCCGTACGGCAGGGACCTGTGGTGATCGGCACAAAGAGCAGATAAAGCTCGTCTTTGCGGTACTTGTCGCTGAAGAAAAACTCCAACGCACTGCCCAAAACCAAGTGGCTTGGAACGCACTCTTTCCCCGAAGCGTGCGCGCGCGCTATCTGAATGGTTTTGTGGGTGGCGACAGGCATCGCCTCGGCGTTAATGTTCTGTCCGCGTAAAGCCGCGCCGACATACTCGGTTGAGATTGCGCCCATGTTGGAGAGTAAAACCTTTACCCGCTTGTTCCCTGCAATTGGAACCTTCTCTTTTGTGTTTACATTGTCTATACGCAACTCAAACTCGCCAGAGTCTTTTTTCTCGGTTATAAAACGCCAGCCGTTGTCGTAACGCTCCGCCTCAAGCTCGCTCTTCTTGGCACGGTAGCCGTCAATAATGTCGAGGAACGCTTCGACGCGCGTATCAACGCCGGCGTCCGCCGAATGGGAATCCAGTTCCAGCACGAGGAAGGGCTTTTGCCCCATAACCCATTTGATGTAGTGCAGAATAAACGAATCGGGCGCGCACGAAAAATTGGAAATAAAAGTAAG
>JAISSH010000001.1 GCA_031273265.1 Treponema sp. | reverse complement strand
ATGGCAACACATACACCGGGCGAGCGTATCGCCGAAATACGCAAAACTTATTCAATCAGCAGGGAAACCCTGTCTGAACGGAGCGGCGTCCCAGCCGACTTAATCTCCAGAATCGAAGATGACGGGCATATCCCCGATCTTGCCCCTCTCATCAAAATTGCCAGGGGGCTCGGAGTTAGGCTTGGTACTCTCCTCGACGATCACGAGCAGCTCGGTCCTGTAATTTGCAGGGCGGGAAACGCGGAGGCTTCCACCCGCTTTAAAACCGGACTCCCTGATGGAGCGGACGCGGCGGGACATCACGGGCTTGGCTTTAACGCGCTTGCGTCCGATAAAAACGGACGGCACATGGAACCGTTCATCGTAACTATCCAAAGCGACGCTCATCAGGAAAAATCAGCTCACGAGGGCGAAGAATTTATCTATGTGCTTGAGGGAAATCTCGCGCTCGAATACGGCGTTGACAAGGATACGCTGAAATCGGGCGATTCTGTTTACTACGATTCTATAGTGCCGCACCGCGTTTTTTCGGCGGATAAAAATCCCGTGCGGATTTTGGCTGTAATTTATACGCCGGTATAAGCAGGGTTCAATTATGGAATTTATTGAAAAAACTTTAAGCCAAGTTTTAAGAGAAAAAACCCGGGCCCATCCCGATCATGATTTTCTGGTTTACGCGGATCGTAATCTTCGTTTTACATACGCCGAATTTGACAAGAGGGTTGATGATTTCGCAAACGGCCTTCTCGGTATCGGGATAAAAAAAGGCGATCATGTGGGAATCTGGGCGACCAATGTGCCGGACTGGAACACGGCGCTTTTTGCCTGCGCGCGTATCGGAGCCGTCCTTGTTACCGTTAACACGGGCTACAAAACGCACGAGCTTGAATATGTGCTGAAACAATCCGACATGGTTTGTCTTTGCCTCACAAACGGCTGGCGCGATTCCGATTATATCGCGATGGTAAACGAGCTAGTGCCGGAATTAAAAACTTCGCAGAGGGGGAACATCAATTCCGAAAAATTCCCCTGCCTTAAATATGTTGTTCATGTCGGTCAGCAGAAACACCGCGGAATGTACAGTTTTAACGAAATTTTGCTTTTGGGACAGCACAGCGATTCCGCGCAGTTACGTGAAATCGAGGCGACCCTCGATACCAACGATGTCGTTAATATGCAGTACACTTCCGGCACTACAGGATTCCCCAAGGGCGTTATGCTTACGCACAGAAACATCCTCAACAACGGACTTGGAATAGGCGACAACCAGCGCCTGACGGAAAAAGACATCGTGTGCCTTCCCGTGCCGCTGTTTCACTGTTTCGGCCTCGTTCTCGGAATGATGGCAATTCTCACGCACGGTTCCACAGCCGCGATTATTGAATGGTTCGATCCCTTGCTTGTACTGGCGACTATTCAAAAGGAAAAGTGTACGGCAGTTTACGGCGTTCCCACAATGTTCATCGCGGAGCTTAACCATCCCATGTTCAAGATGTTCGATCTTTCGAGCCTGCGCACCGGAATTATGGCGGGTTCTCCCTGTCCGATAGAAACCATGCGCCAGGTTATCGATCTTATGTATATGAAGGAAGTTACAATCTGTTACGGCCTGACGGAATCTTCTCCCGTAATGACGCAGACGCGCTACGACGACGACATCACCGCAAAGGTAGAAACCGTAGGCCGCGCCCTGCCCGGCGTTGAGGTATCAATCCGCGACCCTGAAACAGGCGACGAGTGCCCGGACGGAGTACACGGAGAGTTCTGCTGCCGGGGCTACAACACGATGAAGGGTTACTACAAAATGCCCGAAGCCACCGCGCAGTGTATCGACAAGGACGGCTGGCTTCATTCCGGCGACAGGGGAGTGAAGGACGAGAAAGGCTACTTCAAAGTTACGGGCCGCATAAAGGACATGATAATCCGGGGCGGCGAAAATATTTCCCCCAAAGAGGTCGAGGACTTTTTGTATACCATGCCCGGAGTAAAGGACGCGCAGGTTGTCGGCATAGCCAGCGAAAAATACGGCGAGGAAGTCGGCGCGTTTGTAATACTTCATCCCGGAGTTACATTGAACGTTGAAGACGTACGCGACTATTGCCGTGATAAAATCGGCAGGTACAAAATCCCCAAATACGTGTTTTTTGTTGACAGTTACCCGCTTACATCAAGCGGAAAGATACAGAAGTATTTGTTACGCGAAATGGGGAACAAAATAGCGAAAGAGCAGGCGGCGGAAAGCAAGTAGCAATTGAGGAGCCTCACGCAGAGAAAAAAAGGAATTTACGAATCCTCTTTGGGAGTGTCAGACATCATGCGCACCTCTAAGGCAAAAAAACGTAAATACTATGCTTGAAATACAGGGAAATTCAGTATACAATATATAAGACAGGGTAAATAATGGAAAATCTAGTTGATTTATACAAATGGTTTGACGAAAACCGCGATACAATAATAAACAACCACTTAAATGAATGTGTTTTGCTAAAAGACAACACAGTTATAGGCTATTATCCCAACACAGAAGCCGCTCTTTTAAACGCCCAAAAAAACGGCTTTGTAATGGGAGATTTTCTAATTCAGGACTGTATCACCAATGAAGAAGAAACCATGATTTATAACAATCAGGCAGTTTGTTTTGGGATATAATGCTATAACGATTCATCTGCCGGATAAGCAAAAACAATCTGTAATATTTGAAATACAACTAGGCGTTTCTGTTCTCGTAGGCGGCTATCCAAAAGACAGTCGAATAGAAATGAAATCTATGGCTCTAATAGATACCGGCTCTACCGGATCATGTATAAGCCGTAGTTTTGCCTCAAGAGCGCAATTAAAATCATTTAAAATAATTAAAGTTCTTGGCGCTCATGGATCTGCTTTCGTTCCTGTTTATCTGGTAGATGTATTATTACCAAACGGCATATTATTTTCAAACATGGAAGCAGCCGAATTTTACGGGGGTAATAATTTTGATTTCATTATAGGAATGAACATACTCCGCAAAGGCGATATGGCAATAACAAACGCAAATGGAGAAATGGTATTTTCATTTCGTATACCTCCTGCACAAACGCATATTGATTTTGCAAAAGAAGCAAAGAACAAATATTAGAGAGCCCGGAGCGGTTCCTGACAAATGGCAGACTTGGAACAAAGAAAAGCTCCCTCTTTATTTGCTCTCACTGATAACCGCTCCCGTTCCAATACTTGATAACAGCGTTGCAACTATATGTCCAACCTGCGCCCCACACGGCGTCTGCCTCTGCTTGGCTGGCTTTTCCTTGTATGTAGATTGTCTGCGAGGGAGTCCATTCGTAGAACACACTATTACCGACAGACGTTACGCCTGCGGGTATGGTTATGCTGGCAAGGCCGGTACATTTTTCGAACGCGCAAAGGCCGATAGTCGTTACGCTTTCAGGGAGGGTTATGCTGGTAAGGCCGGTGCAAAAAATGAACGCATTTTCAGAGATAGTAGTAAGCTGACTGTCTGCCGCAAAGGTTATTCTGGTAACGGCGGTATTCGGGACTTCCCCTTCTCCAAATGCGCCGCTCCACCAACTATCAGTACCGTTGCTGACAGTCGTTACGGGCAAATAATTACCGTTATACAGACGGTAGGCAGGTATAACTATATTGCCTGTTGCCGTACCCTGGCTGACGCGGTAGGCTGTATTGCCGTTGATAAGCGCATAGGCAAGCCCCGACGTGCCGATGGCGTATTCGCCGCCGGAGCGTGTTTCCTTTTCGTTGCAAACTGAGCAGGTTCTTGTTTCCACGCCGTCTGTTGTTTCAGTAGCGTTGGCGGTTACTATCCATTCGCCCCATATGTGGTCGTGGATGGGGTTCCACTTGGCGTATAACGTAAAGCCTTCGGTCGGGACGGTATTGAAGTTCCACTGTTTCACAAAGGTGTTGTTGTCAACGTACCATGCGTCAAATATGTATCCGTTTCTTGACGGATCTGTCGGTCTTTTTACCTTTTTCCCCTTTATCAGGTCCTGGCTTGAAACATGACTGCCGCCGTTGCTGTCGAAGGTAATGGTTTTGGGCTCCAGTATTTCTATCATCCAGGGGTTTTCGCAGGAAGCGCATATCAGCATCAGGAACATACACAATACGCATTTTGTTTTCATGGGAAACTCCTAAAAGGGAACGTGCTTTTTCCTGAATTTCCTCTAAGGAAACATAAGAAAACACATGATACTTGTCGTCTCGTTTATAATACTAAACATTTGGTTTGTAGTCAACAACTGGAAAGCGTATATCATTGCTTTATCGTTTAGTGGCATGGTTTTATGGGGAAAATAAGGCAAATTTTAGCCGACAATATGAGAAAATACCGCCGTAAAAATGGCTTAACTCAGGAAAAATTGGCGGAAAAAGCCGATGTTACCGCCCAATATATCGCTATTATTGAAATGTGCAGTAAATTTCCCAAACCTGAAATGCTGGAACGCCTTGCAAAATCATTGGAAGTTGAACCCCATGAACTTTTTACCGTAACCCCGGCCCCCAAGGATGAATTGGAAAAGATAAGGCAAGACATTAGGCAGGATATTAGACAAGACTTTAAGCAGGAAATTATTGGCGAAGTTGTAAAGACTATAAAACAAACATTATCCGATGATTATAAAAATTAATATGTGTTAAATCATTCTTGGTCTTTTTATATACCTACTTGACATATATGTTTAAAATGTATATTATTATGATATTGACATTTTTATTCTTTTTTGCTTCATCATAATATACTTCATAAACAGGAGAATTTATGCAAAAAGTAGATTTGAGTACCGGCAATTTATCTCTTAAAAACCTTCAGGCAAAGCCGGTTCGTACCGCTTGTCTCTTTATAGTCGTCGCGGTTCTTGCATTTACTCTGTTCGGGGGCTCGATTATTGCCTTAAGTATGCAACAGGGTTTAGAAACTATGACAAAACGGTTCGGTGCGGATTTAATGGTCGTTCCCGAAGGGGCTTCCGAAAAGGCTCAAGGCTTACTGCTTCGCGGCGATAGCGGCTATTACTACTTTGACGCGGGTATTGTCGATAAAGTCGCCGGAACAGAGGGCGTGGTATGCGCTTCTCCTCAATTTTTTCTTACTTCGCTTTCAACCGAATGTTGCGACGCCGAAGTTCAGCTTATTGCCTATGATCCTGATACGGATTTTGTAGTCCAGCCGTGGATAGCGGAAAAACGGAATGAATCTGTAAACGACGGACAGGTGGTAGTGGGAAGCCGAATCGAACTTCGAGCGAATGGTACAATTAAACTGTTTAATGATGAATACCCGGTAGCGGCGCAGTTGTCAAGAAGCGCAAGCGGTTACGACACTTCAATTTTTATGACCATGAATACAATGCGCGCGCTCATCGACAATGCCCACGCGCAGAGATACGGTTTTCTTGCTGATAGTTACGAAGGCGAGATTATTTCCGCTGTTTTGGCAAAAACAGATCCTTCAAGACCGCCTTCGCTTATTGACTGGGATATACGAAAGCAAAATGACGGCGTAGAGGTGCTGATGTCGCAGGGTATTTTTGCGCGTATCGCCGGGACGCTTTCCGGTCTGGTTAAATATATACATATTTTTTCCATCGCGCTCTGGGCGCTGGCGGTGATTGTTCTGGCTGCGGTGTTTTCGGGAACAATTCACGAACGTAAAAAAGAATTCGCCGTTCTGCGTATCCTTGGAGCGACAAGAAAAAAATTGATCTCCATTGTGTTAAGCGAGTCGGCGATTGCCGGAATCGGCGGAGGAGCGGCAGGCATCGTTCTGGCATGTCTTGTTGTGTTTCCGTTCAGCACCTACATCAGCGAACGGCTTGAACTGCCGTATCTTGACGCGCCGTTTTTCTACATTATCCTGCTTGTTGTAGGAAGCCTTTTTCTTTCCGCAGTTGCCGGTCCGCTTTCTTCGCTATATTCGGCGTTGAGGATCAGCAGGGCGGAAACATACTTTACCATGCGTGAGGGCGAATAATGAGTATTCTTGAACTTCGCGAATTGACCAAGGAATACAAGCGCGGCGAGCGGGCATTTAACGCTGTAAACAGCGTAAATCTTTCCATTGAGCGCGGAGATTTTATCAGTATTATCGGCAGGAGCGGCAGCGGAAAAAGCACGCTCCTTAACATGAGCGCGGGTTTGATAAAACCGACCGGGGGAAAGGTTTTTTTTGACGGGCAGGATATTTTTAATTTAACTGATAGTTCAATTTCACTGCTCCGCAATGAAAAAATTGGATTTGTTCCGCAGGGACAGAGTCTTCTTTCAAACTTTACGGTTTTGGAAAATGTCTGCGTGCCGTGGTTTCTTTTCAAGCGTGCAGGAGAGCCGGAAGAACGCGCTTTTACATTGCTGGAAAAAACAGGAATCGATCATCTTGCCGCTTCCTATCCCAAAGAACTTTCCGGCGGTGAAATGCGGCGGGTGGCTATTGCCCGCGCTCTCATCAACTTTCCCGAAATTATTATCGCCGACGAGCCGACAAGCGATTTAGACGCGGAAACTACGGCTGCTATTATGAAGCTGTTAAACGCAATCGCGCGGGAGGGAACGGCGGTGCTGATTGTAACCCATGAACTTGATACCCTCTCCTACGGCAATAAAACGTATATGATGAACAGCGGAAATTTGTCACCGCATTTGCCCGCCTAGACTAATGAAGCAAGGTTCGGGGCAGGATGCCGAATTTAACGGTATCGTTACGCGCTACTACGAAAAGATTCTTAAATTCTGCTGGTATGCCCTGAGAGGCAACACAGGCGCGGCGGAAGACTGCGCTCAGGAAGTTTTCATTGTCCTTCATCAGAACATGGCTAAACTGAAAGATTACGATAAAATCGGCGGCTGGCTGTATAAAACCGCGTCGAACAAAACCAAACAATACGCCGCCTTGCTGAAAAGGGAGCGTAGGCACACCATCGACTTTTCATGGTATTTTAAGGACGGCGACTCCGATGACGCCGGCGACGCAAGCGAAAACATTCCAGCCTCTCTTGTTTACACAAACGGCATACCGGACGAAAAAGCGCGTCTTGCCGAGGAAAAGGCGATTGAAGCCGCTTCCGCCGCAATCGCCGCGCGGTTAAAACCGGAAGACGAGCGTATTTTGCGCCTTGCGTTTCAAGAAAAACTCCCCCTCAGCGAAGTGGCGGCTCAGCTTGAGATTAGCCTGAGCGCGGCAAAATCGAGGGTTAGCCGCCTACGCCAGCGGATAACCGCCCTTGCCGGGGAATTGTTGGAAAAATCAGATGAATAATTTGCAACTTTTTGACAAAACGCTGAGCTACATAGTATAAGAAATTCCTGGAAAACTTCGATAGCCTCTGCAAGGCTGCCATCAGGCTTTGCAGAGGTCATAGAGGTAAAAAGTGAGGGGTAAGATGCGAGATACGCTGTGGCGTGAAGTAGAGAAAGAACTCGAAAAAAACCCGGATTCGATTGACCCGGACTTTATTGACAGCCGGATCAATGAGCTTTGCGAACTGGAAGCTCAGAGTTCTGGGAAACGCCCTCCCGAAGCCACAGAAACGCAGATCAACGCCGTGATTGCCCGCATTACAGCCCGCTCCGTTAGAAAAACACCCGCCAAACGGCTTCACCCTGTCATTCGAGTTGCCGCAGCCGCCTGTATCGCGCTGTTTTTTGCCCTTCTTGCCAATTATATGTATGCCCGCGCAAACGACCGGTGCTTAATGAACGAGATTGAAATAACCCTCTGCTGCGGAACAGAGATTTGTCCTTGTCCGGCAGAGGAAGAATCTGCAACACAGAAAACAATTTAGCGCCCTGCGCCTTTTCGTAATTTTAATTCAATAATATGCAACTTTTCTCACTTTAACTGAGTATATATGATAGGGCAAAAATGTATGGGGGCTATTAAATGAAACCAGCAATTATCTTCAAAATTTCTGTCATCGCTTTGGCTATTGCGCTTGTAACAAGCTGTAAAACAGTGTCCAGCAGCTCAAGCGCAGTGGTAGACGGCGTTCAGGAAATTGTAACTGATTACAGGGAGCTTTGGGATTCCGTCATAGTCGTCAAGACCGGAGTGCCTGTAAAATGGTACGTTAACGCTCCAGCCGGCACACTGCCAACGGCAGGTATGGCTTGCGGAAAGACGATAAAAATACCGGGGCTTGGCTGGGGTACGGATTCGTATAAAAGAGACGAAGGGCATCTGACGCTTGTCGATGGAAAAAATCTTGTTTATGAGTTCACTCCTACGGAAGTTGGCGAGATTCAGTTTTGCTGTTGGATGGGGTCGGAATGTCATGGCAATGTCATTCACGTTACAGTTGACGGCAACCTTGCTCCCGGCGCCGCAAAACCCGCCAACAGCAATACTCAGCACGGACACGGAAATATGTGAAAAGATCATTATTTCATGGTTTATCAGGTTTAGTTGTATTAGCGCTGATAATCGCAACATTACAAATACTGTTTGACGTTCCCGTCGCGCCATTCCTCGTTCCGGGGAACGGCAAAGCGGGGGAAACATTAGTCGCGGTGTATGACGATGGCGTTCAACGGGCGGTGTGCAACTTGTCATATACCGCCTACCCTTCGCTGATTGTTCAACGGGGGATTCCTGCTGAGTTCATATTGAACGCCAAAGCAAAAAACATTGATGAATGTAACGAGTATCTGTCATTCCCGGATTTCGGCATAAAGAATTTCCGGCTCATTCCCGGAACGAACGTTATCCGCTTTATGCCGGAAGAATCGGGGGTTTTCAACTTCAACTGCCACTTGAACGCTATGAAAAGCACCATAACTGTCGTGGAGAGTCTGGGATTCAACAATGTACAACCGCCGACTGCTGCACAATCGAAAAAAACTTCCGCGCCGGAACCGGACGCGTCTTCTGAAGCTTCCCATCACAGACCCCTTCAACAAAACGAAACTCCCGCGCAAGCGCCGGTATTTGAGAAACCCGACAGCGGCGTTACGGGCATAGGCGGCTGGCTGGAGAAACAGCTTACGCCGTCAAGCGGAGCGGAGGGCGTTCACGCGATACGGTCATGGACGGGATGGATTTTCGACCGCGACTGCGTTGGCATGAGTCCGGTGAGGCACACAAAAGCGTGCAACCTGATGGGCGGCTGTTTTGACAGCGGACTTGGAATCTTCGAGTACGTTCAGGGCAAGGAATATGACACATACACAGCTATTGATACCTTCCTGTGCTTTGACGGCGCGAGCAAAGAGCTTGCGGCGGCTTTTCTGAAAGCTCTGCCCGCAGAGTGGAAAAATAACATTACCGTTACTGTTTCCGGCTATGCGGTGAATAACATTCCCGCGTCTCAAGACGAAACGCTTGTGCCGGAAACCGATCTGTCGAGAGTTGATCATTACTTGAATGGTATTCACGTAACGTCAATATCGCCGGCTTTCATTGAAGGAGTTTCTTCAAATCCTATGCCGGAACCGAATGTCGTGTTTACGCAGCCGTAGGAGAATTTATGCTTGAAGTTACCAACCTTACGAAAAGCTACGGCAGTACGGAAGTCCTGCACGGAATCAATTTCCGCGCGGAACATGGGCAGGTGCTGGGGATTCTTGGTCCAAACGGAGCCGGAAAAAGCACCGCGATGAATATAATCACCGGGTTCATTCCCAAGTCCGGCGGCTGCGTTAATATCTGCGGCATTGATACGGATTCCAGCGATGAATATAAACGGCACATCGGTTATTTGCCTGAGGCTACTCCTCTGCACGTTAACATGACGGTTAACGAGTTTCTGGAATTTTCAAGCGACCTGAAAGGAGTACCGAAAAACGAGGTGAAGCGCGGAATAGAACGCGCCGCGGAATTGACTGGTTTGTCGCACGTCCAAAAACGGCTGATTCGCAACCTGTCAAAAGGTTATAAACAGCGCGCCGGAATCGCTCAAGCGTTGATAGGTTTCCCGGAACTGTTGATTCTTGACGAGCCGACTTCCGGGCTTGACCCGGCGCAGTTGATCGAAATTCGCCGACTCGTGCGCGACTTGGGCAAAAATCACACTGTTATTTTCAGCTCACACATTCTGGCGGAAGCGGAATCCGTCTGCGACCGGGTATTGGTTTTATACAAAGGGCGCGTTCTTGCGGACGGCAAGCCGTCGGAGCTTATTGCGGAGAATCGCGGAACCTTCCGCCTATCCGCTGACGCTTCGCAGGAGCGGATTTCAGCGGCGCTCTCGTCCGCGGGGATAACCGCGCAGATAGAACCGCTGTCCGTATCGCTGGAAGATTCATTCGTAAAATTGATAACGAGAGCGGAGCAGGAGACAAGGGAATGAGGGCGTTGTTTAAACATGAACTGCGCGCGTATTTGAATTCCCCCGCCGCGTACGCCGTAACGGGGCTGTTCCTCGCGATTTCCGCCGTGTATTACACGCTCGATAATTTGCGCGGGCGCAATGTTGATTTGTCCGCGCTGTACTCAACAATGGGTACTTTGTTCCTGTTCATCGTGCCGATAATGACCTCGCGAATAATCGCCGAGGAAAAACGCAGCGGTGTACAGATGCTTTTGTTGACCGCTCCCATTAAAATCGAAGGAATTGTAGCGGGAAAATTCTTCGCGATATTAACATTAATCACGCTGATGCTTGCGCTGACATTGTTATTCCCTTTGTTTTTACTTTTGTTTACGCCGCTCCACCCCTTGTCGCTGATCGGAAATTACGCGGGACTGCTTTTGCTTGGAGCGTCAATATGCGCGTTTGGATTATTCGCGTCCTCCTTGACGGAAAACCAGGTTATCGCGGCGATTATCAGTTTTGTAACGCTGTTATTGCTATTGATAATGCGCCCGATTGGAGCGGCGATGGGAGGAAACGCCGCAAAAGCGCTTGCGTTCATTTCGCCGTTTTCGCGCTGTGATGAAATCGCGCGCGGGATATTCAGTCTGCAAAGCGTTTTGTACTTTTTAAGTTTCGCGTTCGGCTTTTTGTTTCTGACGGTTTATGCTGTCGGAGAGGGACGGCAAAAAAGCGGCAAGAACGCTTACGCGGCGTTGAGCATAGCCTCAATACTTGCGATCATCGTGCTGGTAAACCTGATCGCGGGACTGTATCCCGTGAAAGCGGATTTATCAGCGGGCAGACGCTATTCTGTCGGCGGCGCGACAAAGGAACTGCTCACGGAACTTGATCGCAACATAACAATCTACGGTCTGTTCGATGACGGTAAAGGCGACGCGGACTATATCGAAGTGCGCGAACTGCTCGAAAAATACGAGAAACTCTCCAACAAGCGTGTAAAAGTCGAGTATATCGATCCTGACCGCGATTTAAATGTCATCGCCCGGCTCGACCCGGACAACGAATACGGTCTGCGAAAAAATGATTTTTTTGTAACAGACAATAAGAACGGAATAAAACTCGGTTATCAAAATCTGTTTTTAATGGAATACGATGTAAAAACTTCGGCGTGGTTCAAAACCGGTTCCGGCGCGGAAAAAGCGTTCAGCGGGGCGATACAAACACTGGCGGGTTCAGGCGGCGCAAGCGCGCATACCGGCGACGGCTATACATTGCTCAGTTACGGCGGTGAAACAGTTTTACCGCAATTCGGAAAAACTTATTCCAATTTGACGCTTGAAGTTGAGGAGAGCGAAATTATCCCGCTGGAGTTTTACGGTTTTTATTTGCCTGCGGCGAAAGAGTTTGACGCTCCCCCCGGAAGCGTTGTACTTGCACAATCGCCGGGCGGAAAGGCGTTAGCGGCGGCATGGGAGACAGACGGAGCGCGGTATGTTCTTATCGGAAGCGGCGATTTCCTCAGCGATGCGGTAAAAATAAACCACCCCGCGAATTATCCAACGAATCAATATTTTCAGGATTCTGCGTTGGAGTGGGTTGGCGCGGCGGCAACATCTGTTGCGGTTGAAGTGAAAGACTACAGAGCGGGCGAGCTTCAAATCCCGCGCTACAAAGCGAACTACATAGGGTTTCTGACTATCATTGTTGCGCCGTTCGCTATTTTTCTGCGCGGGCTTATCGTTTGGCGCAGAAGGAGGTATTTATAATGAATATTCACAAGCCAGAGACAGCGATTTCTCTTGCAGGGATAGCGACAGGTTTGTTGCTCGTCTACATCATATTGCTTGGCAGAGCGGGGCTTTCAAGCGGAAGGAAAAACGCCGCCGTTTGGGATTTGCCCGCGAATAAAATCGAAAAAATTGTAATCGCCAACGGCGATGAAGAATTGGTATTTGACCTTTCGGAAAATGCCGGCTGGGGATTGCGCTCTCCTGCGGACATACCGTTCAGCCGCGAGATTGCGAACGCGCTTCCGTTAACGCTGTCAAATCTGACGGCGGAGAAGGAAATTTCCTCCAATTTGAATTCATTGCAGGAGTACGGGCTGGATAAGCCAATTACGATTGACGTTATTTTACGAAACCGCAAGGAGTACCGGCTTTTGCTCGGCGGAGAGTCGTCATCGGGAACTTCGCGGTACTTCAGCGTTAACGGCAAAATCTACACCATGAGCGCGATAGCCGCCAAAGCACTTGCTCTTGATTCAATTAACGTGCGCGATAGAAACATTCTGCGATTTAACCGCACGCTTCGCCCAAGCTACATTGCGGCGCGTATAGCAAATATTCGCGTTAACGGAGCGAACCGTCCCGAACTCGCAGACGCGCTGTCACGGCTGAACGCGGCATCTTTCATCAGAGACGTAAATTTCCCTGTTGTGTATACAATCGAATTCGACTACGACGGAGAACCGAGGGTATTGTACATTGGCGAACATACGGCTGAATATTACCACGCGAAAACGCCTGAAAATGACGCATCGTTCACTATTTCAAAACGAGGTTTGGAAAACATCGCGAGCTTAAAATAAAAAAGCAACTTTTTTCCCTTTGTTGGAGTAAACATAATAGGGCTATGTGGAGTGTGTGAATGAAATTGCGGCGGAGTGAGTTGTGATATTAAAAACAGATAAAATTTTACCGCTTGTTATTTTATTTCTTTCCCTGCCGTTTTTAGGACACGCTCAGGATTGCTGCGGTCCGGGCGGCGGCGGTGGCGGAGGACAGTTTTCTTCCTCAGACAGCGACGCCAATTATCGGCTAAAAGATGTCAGACATTATTCCTACAGCGCCCGGCATTTCGGTTTTACGGTGGGATTGGAAAATTCAGATTGCATTACGCCGCGCGTTGAGTATTATACGTCATTGCAGGCGAATGATAGGAACAGTTTTAATATTTACGGGGCGCTCTATTATTCGGTTTTCCCCGATGAACCGCATTCTCATCAGGCAGACCTTTGTGAGAACATTGCATGGCGACTTATCGCGTCGGATAATTCCCGGTTGACTGTCAGGATAGACAATGAAACTTTATTTCTCTTTTTTCCGGAAGATTCAGGGGTTAAATACGCCGTGTTCGACCCGAGTATCGCATACGCCTATGCCTTCGGCTTTGGCGACGTTTCAGTTTCCGCCGGTTTTCCGATAGATATGACGCCGGAAACATTATTTAATTCATGGGCTTGTGTGGGGTATGAACATCCCATAGGACTTGGCATTTTGCTCTGCCCCAGGTTTACGATGTCCCCGGAATCTTCTTACTCAGGAACCACTTTTACCCTGACTTTTGCATGGGACAGTTTTTATTCTAAGGCGGCGTTGATTTCAAACGAAGATTTTTCGGTAATCAGCCTTCGTCCTTACGCGGAATATACTACGCTGACTAATTTTGTTTTTTGGGCAGGCGTTGATCTGTTCAATATCGGGAAAAAAGAATTTTTCGCGAGCCCCTTTATCGGGGTTGGATATAATTTTTAGCAACTTACCTTCGTAGGAAGGAAGAAATATACAATGAGGAGTATGTTATGAAAAAAAATTTATTGAAAAGCGCGTTTGTGTTAAGCATAATCGCAGGGTTGCTGGTCTTTGCCGGATGCGATGAGGCGCCGAAAGATCTTGACACGCCTACAAATGTAACAATTACGGTCGATGGAAGAACCATGACGGTTTCATGGAATGCGGTAAATGGTGCGCAAGGTTACGAGGTTTATACCACAAGTGTTGGCTGTGGTTCCGGCAACAGGATTATTAATACTAAGGATAACACCGCAACTGACCACGATGGAAAAGCCAGTTACCTAAAAAGCGATAAAAGCAACGGAGCAGTGGAAATAAAATCCGCTACTAGCATACAAATAACCTTGATGCCAATGGGTGAGGATAATACCAAACCGATGGCATCGAAAGTTACGGCAAAGGTTAGAGCGCTCGGAGGAGAATCTGGGGGAACTAATTATCTTGACTCCGAATATTCAGCCGTGACAGAAAAAACGCTCGGCGGTATGGGCGGAATGTGAGCAAGTAACCGGAGTATTCATGAAAAGAATTTTAATTTTTTCGATTGTCGTTGTGATGTTCACAGCTTGCGCCAGTACTGGCAGCGTCGATTACGCGCAGATTGCAGAATCGGGCGAAGATGTGTTCGCCGGAAAGAACTGGAACGCCCCACGGCGCAACAATATGTACGACCGCTGGGAATTCCGCACCGACGGCACTTTTCACTTTATCCATGTTCACGAAGGAAGACCCCTCGACCGGGGCAATTACCGTTACAATATAAACAATGGAACGATCAATATTACCAAAGAGGGCGAGGAAAATGTTACGGTTTACACCTATAAATTTAAGGGTAATGCCTTTACCCTGAAGCTGGTTCCTTCCGAAACGACGCGTTCGTCCGGCGGATACCAGATGGGTGCTTTACCGGAAGATACGGAAACCTTCACCCACGCAAAATAAGGAGTATTACCGGGTGTGGGAGCTGTTTCCTCACAGGGAACAGCTCCTTTTTTTTACCCGCCTGCCGCCTGTAACTTTTTAGTATTTATTAAATTTTTGTTATAGGTTATAATTTTATCTTAAGAGCAGGAGTATTATGAGATCGGTTGGGAAAACAACCTGTTTTCTTTGTTTATTTATTCTCATCTCCCTTTTTTTCACGAGGACTCTCTCCGGCGAAGAACCCCCATCCGGCAAAGGTTTGCTTTTTCTTGAAGAACTCTTTATCCCCGAAAATATTTTCTCTTTTTATGAAGCTCTCATGGATGACGATCCCGATCCCGGCGAGGATGTGCTCCTCGCGGAGACCCCCCATGTGGAAGAGGCTTCCCCAAGCGAAGATTCTTTCTTGGGCGAAATGGCAATGCTTGGCGAGGAGCTTTTCCGCGTCATGGAAAATTCTTCAGACGGGGAATTTCCCCCTGTCAGGGAAACTTCCCCCGTTGAGGAAGCTCCCTCAAGCGAGGAAACTCCTCCCGCGGCGATTGCCTTATTTGACGATGATGCCGCGCCTGATGAAGAAGCTTTTTCAAGCGAGGAAATTCTTCCTGACGAAGGAGTCCTTTTTGCCGAAGGAGACGATTTTGAAGATGATTTCGACATAGATGCCTTCTTTTTTGAAGCCGCTCCCCTGGTCTATGAAACCCCTGTGTTCGAGATTCGTACTCTTGATGAAATTTTCCCATATCTTTCTCAGAAAGAAAAAACTGCGGCAATGAACGACGATGGATTGCGGCGTTCTTTTGTAAAAAGCGAATCGCCGGAAATTATTCCCAATCCGGATTTGGAGATTGACCTTTACAGAAGAATTTTACAGAAAAATCCCTCTCATCTTATTGAGGCTCTGGTGGTTGTTCCATATAAAGAAAAAGAATTTGACTTGTTGGATATTTACAATGCGCTTGGAAAAATAGAAAAAATTAAAGATCAAACGGCTACACAGAGCGGCAGAGAAGTAAATATTTTCACGGAATCCACGCGTATTGACAACGCACGCAGTAGAAAAGCAATTTCCGATCCTCCGCCATCGTCTACGCTTCCTTTCTCAGAGACAATGTATATCCGCCTGAAGGAAATGTTTTTGGGAAATATTTTTCTCAGGGGAGATATGTTAATAAGCAGATACGGTATTACTTACAGCATGACCAATTTCATAGATGTTCGTTATTTTCTTATCCCAATTATGAAAGCGGAAAGATTTATAACCATAATTTACCTTGAACCTGTCAAAGAGGGAATTCTTATTTATAGCATGACCGGAATTTACTTGCCGGGCTTTATTGCCGACAGAATAGCCCTCACTCCGAATATAAACAGACGGATTAGAATTTTTATTAAATGGATCAACGAAGGATTAAAAAAACAGGAATCGTTACAGCCGTGAAATTATTTTTTCAACCATCTTGATAAATTCTTCACTTTCTTTGCGGACAAGGCGAATGAATGAATTATCGCCCGGTTTTCCCAGCACCTGTTCCATTTCTACCTGATTGCGGAAAGTGGCTTTCTTAAACGGATTGCGGTAGTCTTTTGCCCTGCTTTCGTAAATTTGTTCGTCTATCCAGCGGCGGGTTTCCAGAACGGAGGAAAGTTCTTTCTTAAACGCGGAAACATCCGGCGTTTTTTCCGTCCCATTAAGAAGAGCAAGCACAGCCCACGCATGGCGGCATTTATCCGGCGCGTATGTTTCTTCCCAAAGAGCATAAACCTTGTGTATCTCTTCCCAGTTTTTATATTTGCCCTCGCCAATTTCTTTACGCAGTTCATCCACGCGGAAAGCGGGAACAATCTGACCGCCTGCGTTGATCCATTCCTTGATACGCTCTTGCGGCGAAGAAGCGCCTGCTCCGAGCATATCGCATAACTTCGCGTAATTTAAATCATGACGCGAATCCAAAAATGCCGCGATTGTTTTTACCGCGTAATAACGCAGCATCTGGCGGTATGCGGCTATCGCTTCAAGCGGCTTGATAACTACCTGCCCGCGCTTGCTGTGTTCAAAGTGACGGCATTGAATGATACGAATTTCATCGTCTTCCGCGCCGGTCATGTCCTGCGGTGAAAATCCGGCTTCACCGAGCCAGCCGTCCAAAAGCGACAACGCGGTAATAATTTCCTCAGCCGTGTCAGGCGCGAGGTAATCTGTTTCTATGCGTTGAATTTTTATTTTCCGCCTGTCGCGGTTTTTCGCTTTCCACGAATTTCTTTCAAGCGCATAAAGGTTGTGATTCCAGAAATATGCGGGCATTACCTCAAGCCGATTTTTGTGAACATTGTTGTTTACAAGAGAAAAAGGCAGAGGGATATTGAGTTCAGACGGATATTCGCCTTTGGCGATGATCACAAAAGAAGCGAAGGCGCTTGAATGTTTCAAACTTACCGCAAGTCCGGGCCAAAAGCCCCGCTTTGCGCGTATTTCGCCGTCATTTGCGCGGCTGTTGTGATTACTGCCGATTGTAGCCGCCGCCGCCATGTTAGACATTCCTTCGACAAGGCTCGCTATTAAAAACGAGTTGTTGTGGTGCTGTTCATGTACGGGGAAAATCAGATTGTTGAGAATCTCACAGCATGACACGGTTGAATTGTCACCTAACACGGAGTGAATCAGCCTTGCGCCATATTTTAAATTGCTGTTCCTGCCCAAAACAAAACGCACAGCCTTGGAACCGTAAAAAGCATTGCAGGCGTAACCAACAATGCCGTTCACCATTTCCACCCCTTCGCCTATTTGCGTCGGCTCTTCGGCGGACGACTGTATCGTAATATTTTTAAGTTTATTCGCTCCCTTAATGTATGCGAACTCTCCAACCATCGTATCTTTGATAATGGAGCAGCTTTTTATCACCGCGCCGGAACCGATTACTCCGTAACTGCCGCGGACGCCGCCGTACTGTTTCTGGGTAATTTCAGCCAATTTTTTCGTCAGCGCGGTATCGTCACGATACGCAGCCCACAGGTAAGCGTCCGCGGCGATCATGTCATCAAACGGCAAAACGGATCGTCCGCCCGCTTCGTTCATCACATCGATCCACACGCGCACTTCTTCATTTTCGCCGTCCTTAATTGCGCCGTTGCCGAATTTCGCGTGATTGGTTGTCTGCATTTCATCAATTTTGGAAAGAATACAGTTGTCCCCGATGATGTAATGTGAAATATACGCGCAGTCCTGAATTGCCGTATCGTCGCCAATGTCGCAGGAAACTATCGCGCTTCTGCGAATCCCCGCAGGTATGCAGAAGTCGTTATGTTTTTGCAGAACATTTCGCATAACGCCCACCCGCACCAGTCCGTAAAAACTGGAGTCGCGTATCAGCGACGGATCAAACGGATCACGGACAAGAAAATTTTCCCAGTTTGAACAGTAATTTCTGTTTTTTATCAGCGTTTCAATTTCTTCAGGACGAAGGTTGCGCCAAAAACTTTTCAGATCAATTTTTCCGTTTCCCTGTTTCTTGGATAACAATTCGGCTTGTTGCGCGTCACGCCTCCAGTATTCATTCTTGCCCGGTGGCAGATATTCGGCGGGAATAAAATCATAACCGTAGCGTTCAAGCGGTAAAATCATGTTAAACGGAAGCCCGCCTTAGGCGCACATTTTCAATGTCAGGACTGAACAGCTCACGAAGGTCGTTAAGACCCAGAGCCATCAGCGCCATGCGGTCGATGCCGATGCCCCACGCCGCGACAGGCACATTCACTCCCAAACTTGCGGTTACTTCGGGGCGGAAAATGCCGGAGCCGCCAAGCTCGAACCAGCCAAGCACAGGGTGCTTGATATGCACTTCTACCGAAGGTTCTGTAAACGGAAAGTAACCGGGAACGTATTTAACTTCTTTCGCGCCTGCAACTTCGAGCGCAAACATTTCAAGCATACCCAAAAGGGTGCGAAGGTTGACATTTTCACCTAACACAATTCCCTCAGTTTGATAAAAGTCCGCCCCGTGCGTCGCGTCAACACGGTCGTAGCGGAAAACGCGCGCAATGCCAAAATATTTGCCGGGAATTTTCGCCGTTGGCAGAGTTTTTGCCGAAAGCACCGTTCCCTGTGAGCGGAGAATAAGCCGTTTTGTAAAATCGCGGTCGAAGGCGTAATTCCAGCCGCGGCTGCCAGTTTTCCCGCCATTTTCATGAGCGGAAGCTATGTTAGAAAGCCACGGCTCGTCTATCGCCTTCGCCCTCGCAATTCCGTCTTTTGTGGAATTGGACGGATCGGCAATGCTGTACGCGTCGTGAATATCGCGCGCGGAATGAAACTGCGGCATAAAAAGGGCGTCCGAATTCCAGAATTCAGTTTCAACTAACGGACCGTCAAATTCTTCAAACCCCAATGAGGTAAGTTTATCTTTTACGTTTTCTAAAAATTTCGCATAAGGATTGCTTCGTCCCGGCGTCAGGCGAACTGGCGGCGTTTTGATGTTATACGATCTAAATGTTTTTCCCTTCCAGCTTCCGTCCTCAAGCATCGACTGAGTTAATGCGCCGACTTCGTCTCCGGTAACGCCTGCCGCCTTGAGCGCGTCCGTAGCGGTTGAGGCATCGTCAGTAAGGGCAAAGAAAACTGTCTCCCTGTCTACCTGACGGAAAGGCGCGTCCGCGGCGCCGCGTTTTTTTGCGATGCCGGACATGGCGGTTTTTTCGGCAGGGGAGAGCGAACTTTCAGAAACTGCGCCTGTTGTTCCTTTTTCCAACAAACCGCGAATGACAGCAAGATGTTCAGGCAGTGCGCTTGTCGAGCTTTGCCCCAATATCACATTTTTATCGCCGTCCATTGCCAGCACGCCAAGTTTGGAAAGACTTCCAAACGCACTGCCAATGTCTTTATTTTCTATTTTGAGAGTTTGAGCGATGTCGGGCAATTTAAGAGAACCGGGTTTTATCCTAACCAGTTCAATAATCCGCTCTTCTGGGCTGCCCTTTTCCTTCCATTCGCGTCCAAGGTCGGTCATCTCGTAAAAAACCGCCGTCTCCCGCCGTGTTTCGCTCACCAGCCCCTTGCCCGCAAGCCAAGACAACGCCTGATTTCCGTTTCCCGGTTTAAACTTCAGTTCCTGTTCAACTTTTTCGATAGTAAGTTCATCACCCTTTTTATATGCAAGAAGAATCCGAATTTCCAGAGGATGCAAATTTTTTACAATGTTTTTAACATCAATGGGCATATTTCAGATTAACAGTTTTACCGGGACTGGTCAAGCGCGGGAGCTGTCCATAAACCGGACATCACTTCAACGTGAATTCCAGCGGAAGAATTGGCAGAACACGTCCGTTGTTTTCCAGCCGGTAACGAATGTCCGCGCCGGGAAGGAGTAAATCTTCAAAGATCATTACGCTTTGTGCGGCACCCTGCGCGGCGCTGTTCCGGCTTTTTGCGTTACGCGAAAAGACCGACAAAAGAGGGAAAGCATCCAGAATCTTTTCCCAAAATGTGGGTCTGGGATATTCCTCGTACCTGACTTTTACATTTTCCTTAATTTCAGCTAACCCGCGCGCCGTACGGAGCGCCGCGGGGATTCCGCCGATACTGTCTATCAGTCCGACTTCACGCGCTCTTAATCCCGAAAACACCCTGCCCTGCGCGGCGGCTTCTACTTTTTCAATTCCCATATTTCGTCCTACCGAAACTTTTGTAACAAAAATATCGTAAATATCCAATATATATTTTTTATACTGTTCTTCTTCATGCGCGGTCAAATTTCTGTAGGGAAAAATAAATCCCGATAATAAATCCGAATGATCTCCGCGTTTAAGCGAATCCGTACTCAATCCCAGTTTACTATTCAATCCGTTATCATAAAACCAGCTCCCAATTACGCCGATAGAACCGGTAACCGTGTAAGGCGTCGCGGTGATATGATTGGCGAACATTGCCGCCCAATACCCGCCAGAAGCCGCGACTTCCCCCATAGACACCACAACGGGTTTTTTAAATTTCGCGTAACGCACGGCTTCGGCAAAATGATCCGCTGCGTCCGCTCTTCCCCCCGGAGAATTAATCTTAATAACAATTGCTTTTACCCTGCTCTTGTCCGCCAGCTCACGAATTATTTTAGCCAGATTCATGGCGGACATACCCCTCTCCATGTCGGTTTGTCCGTCGGCGTTTACAAATGCAATTATCGGCGGTTTATTAAAAAGACTTCCCACTTTCGGGGGAGCGTAGGCGTTACTGCTGCCAGTAAAACTGGACTCAGAAGCGCCGTACAGCGCAAAGCTGTTAATATATTTGCCTTCAATTTCCATGATTGCCTCATTTACCGTGGCTATACCGCCAATAAAGTCAACAAGACCCCGGCTTTGCGCTCTTTTCGCCGAATAAAGAAATTCGTTGTTCAAAATATAGTCAAAATCATCGTCCGTCCAGTTACGCGCAACTTTCAGCGTTTCGCGGGTATGGTTAAAAATGTCATCAAGATAATCGTTGTACTGCCTGCGATCCGCGTCCGACATTGAATCCCTTGTGTATGTTTCCGACGCGGATTTATACTCAAGATAGCGAAGTTCCCGCACTCCGATTCCAAGTTTTTCCAGCGTGTGTTGCACATAACCCCTGTTCACCGAATAGCCGAGTATGCTCAGAGTTCCAAGTTCGTCCATTACGATTTTATCCGCCACGGAAGCAAGGCAGTATGCGTCAATATCGGCGCTGCTGATATACGCGCAAATTTTCTTCCCTTTGGATTTAAATTGTTCCAGAGAGCTTCTCAATTCCCATAAAACATCTCTGCCGCCTGAAAATGAACCGATATTCAAAATAATTCCGCGTATTTTTTTGTCGTCGGCGGCTTTTTCAATTACCCTGAAAATTTCCAGCGACGGTTTTATTTTTGCGAAGGGATTACTGGCGGTTGTTTCGTTTAAATTCAACTCAAGGTATGTGTTCTGGGAAAACAACGGAAAAGAAATCAGACAGTATATGCCTATCGCCAAATATTTGCGGCTAACGCTCATTTCTTTTTCCCTTTGGGTTTTGCGCCTGACTTTGTGTCTTTTTTGGCATCAGTTTTCGCGCTTTTCTTCGCGCCGGTTTTTGCGACAGCTCCGCTCTTTACGGTTTTTGCGACAGTGCCGCCCTTTCCTGTTTTTGAAACGGCTTTAACCGCAGGTTTCGACGTTAAACCGTCAAGAAGCTTGTCCAGACGATACCCCGCCTTTTTCTCCGCCTTAATAAACACATCGTAAATTTTGGCAATACGCTCGATCCGTTCATCAATGGAAATCCGTACAACGCTGTCGCTTTCCAGCATGAAAAACAGAGACGCGTAGAACAAGGCGTTTTCAAAACCTTCTTTGTTAAACCACAAAATATCGTCATAAAGATTTATTCCCAAAATGCGCCTGAAATCTTCGTCAAGATAATTTTCTTCGATAACGAGGACGGCAAATTCGGCGGGTTCAAGGGGAGAACTTTCCTTTGCTTTTTTTCCGGCACTCGCGGACGGAACAGAGCCGATACTGGCGCAGGTTTTGCTTAAAACCACTCTGGCAATGTCCGTTACGCGCCATGCTTCCGCGTCTGTTGCGCCAAACTGGTAAAAAACTTCCCTCATCTTGCGCCCGATGTCCCAATGTGTGAAAGCGAGATCCGCCGCATGGCGTCCGTCCGCCTCTTTCCCGATAATCGGGCGCAAAAGGGAAAGCAGTCCGTAACTGAGGGCGACGGCGCAAAGCAAGGGGCGTTTTGTAATACAATCTGTAATATCCTCAAAGAACGGAATTTCCGGATTTTTGAGCGCGCTCTTAAACTTCATCAGCCTGTTTATAAACGCCTCAAATTCCTTCCAGACGGCGTTATTATCAACCGCCGTAAATTTGAGCAGTTCGCCGTCTTCGTCCTTTGCAATCCACGGGTCGTAAGAACCGTCCGCTCCGGCGATAAAATGAGACGCGGTTTTTATAAACTCCTCAACCGGCGTTTTCAGCGATTCGACAAGAGACGTTTTGCTCTTTAAATCACACAGACCGTTAATAATCTCCGGTTTGAAAATTTCCGTAAAGCGGTAATAAAGTTCGCCAAGGTAAATGTTTTTGATTTCAGCTAACGGATCGGGAACGCCCCGCCCGTTCAAATCGTTGTTGAGC
The DNA here is from genome assembly GCA_031273265.1 of Treponema sp. Taxonomy (GTDB): domain Bacteria; phylum Spirochaetota; class Spirochaetia; order Treponematales; family Breznakiellaceae; genus WQXQ01. The sequence continues at coordinate 6,356 of JAISSH010000001.1, read as the reverse complement.
CTCGCCCAGCGTCCCTTCGCGTCGTCCGCGACTTCGTAAATATCCAGAAAAACCTGCGTCTCGTAGCCTTTCAACCCAACGAAAAATCCGTCTTCACAAATTGCTTTGGAAGATCGCACAAACCACAAATTCGATTTTTGTTCGCGTAACAGCGTGAAGTAGTGTCCTTCGCCGTGAATAGCGAGGGCTTCGCTCAAGTTGTCTCTGCGGACGCCGCCGCCTTCCTGCGGGATTGCGGGATCGCTCGCCTTGATCCAGCCGGAAGTTTCATAGTAGGAATTGTTGTAAAAAATGAGCGCGCGCTCTTCGCCGCCGCCTGTCCACACGCGGTTTGAGTAGGCGAACACGTTTTCGTTTACACTGCCGCTGCAGTAAAGATCATAAATCCTGAACATGGCGCTGCCGGAAAAAAGATAGCGCCTTTTCATCAGCGGGAAAATTTCCCGTTCATGGCGGTCTACCAGATAGCCGTCCGGTATTTCGTCGCGGTACGAGCGGCGGTACTCCATTCCGTATTTTTCTTCAAAGCCCTCGATTTGTCCGTGACCGAACATCGGCAGTCCGGGCATTGTTACGAGCAATGTACAGATACCGAAATATTTATCGCCCTTGCCGAACTGCGCGACCGCCGTTTCTTCATCGGGGTTGTTCATAAAATTGACAAACCGTTTGAGAATTTCGGGATCGAACTCCATTGTGTTTTTAACGGTCGCGCGATACTTCGCGTTATCCTCATTTTTCAGCATATTCATAAAAGCCGAATTGTAAACGCGGTGCATACCGAGCGTTCGGACAAAGTAGCCTTCCATCATCCAGAAAGCTTCGGCAAGCAGAAGCGTGTTCGGCGCTTCCACCGCACAGCGGTCAACCACTTCGCGCCAGAACTCGTTTGGAATACGCTTGTTAAATTCATCGGTAGAGATTGAATGTTCGGCGCGGCTTGCGATTGCCCCTCCTGAGCCCGGCGCGGGAAACCACAGCCGCTGAATGTGCCTCTTTGCCAGCGTCATCGCCGCGTCAAAGCGCACAATCGAGAATTGTTTACACACGCCGATAATCGTCTGAATGACAGCCTCGCGCGCTTCTGGATTCAAAAAGTCGATCTGCGCCGTATCGTTCCACGGCATTGAAGTGCCGTCGTTGCCGTGATAGATGTAGCGCGCCTGCCCCGTACGGTTATCGATTCGTTTAAAAACCACAGCCGCATCACTGCGGGAAAAATAGTGCTCTTCAATTTGAACTGTAATATCGTCGCGCCCCGAAAGGTTGCCGCAGTTGTAATTGTAAGTCGGGAACGGCGGATAGGGCAGTTGAAGGAAACGGTCGGGGTGTTCGATCATCCACTTGCTGTCGATGCCTGTGTGATTGGGAACCATATCCGAACCGATATGGATTCCCCTCTGTATACAGCGTTCCCGCAAATTGGCAAGAGCGCCCCAGCCGCCCAACTCGCCCGCAATGTCGTAATCGTGCAAACTGTACGCGGACGCCGCCGCTTCGGGATTTCCTGTCCACTGCTTAATCGTCTTACTAGCCTGACTTCGCTCCCACAAACCGATAAGCCACAGCCCCGTAAAACCGCGCCGCGCCAGCTCGTCAAGTTCTTCGTTGGGGATTTGATCCAGCCTGTTAATCTCCCGCCCGTATTTTTTTGAAAGTTGAAAAAGCCAGACAAGCGTGCTTTTTGCGATAAGCACCGTTCTGGGCATCCATTCCTGATCGGGACTAAAACGCTCGTATTCATCAAGACCCGCGAAAGTCATCACCTCGCTGGGACCCGGTCCAAAGTAACTGGGTTTGTTTTCCTCGCTTATAACATCAAGGCTCATCAAAAGACGCGCCATGAATTTTGAAATGAGGAAACCCCAATGCCTTCGTATAAACTCAAGCTGACCGAGAAGATCATCGGGACAGGCAAGCGCGGGAGCGCGAAGGAAGTCCCACAGATTCATGCCGTCGGGACCAAAGGGCGGCATCTCTTTCAAGTGCGCTTTCAATTCTTCGATTGCCTTAGGATAGACTGTTTTTTTGGCGAGGTCTTTGTCATCAAACATAAACTTGAAGGGACTAAAAGCGGGGTTCAGATTCGCCAGCGAAAGGAGCATTGTTTCTTCGACAGAGAGGGCGCGGCAGCTTTCACCGTCCTCTTTGCTCTTCAAATATTCGTCAATTTTTTTCTCGCCCTTGTAAACCGGACGGGGAGGAAACTGCCCCGAAAAAACTGTTAAAAGACCGCCTGTTTTATCCTCGCCAAGATTGGTTTCAAGACGGTCAAGCGCGGTTTCAAAAACATCGGATTGAACTTCTTCGCGGTAAACGGCGACCGCATAGTGGAGAATTTCATCGATTAGCCCCATAGCGTAAAGGTGTCCCGCTTTAATGAATCTTTCTGGGTGAGCGGGGTCTTGCTTTGCATTGAACTTCGCCGCTAACTCCCGCGTTTGCTTCATATCGGCAAGAAGCACATTTCCGGTCAGGGAAAAAAGACTGTCCTTTAATTCATACTCCCGGCGGACATCGCCGTTGATATGGAACTCCATGCGGGCTTTGCGATTCTTCGCCCATTTCGTTTGTTGATTTTCCAGCTTTGTAAGTTTAATTATAAACCTTTCCATGGACGCTCCTTTTCCCATAACACCCTGCGAAAAACGCCGCGAAGGTTTATTAATTATACTATATAAAATAGAATTATGCACAGGAGTTGAGATATAATAGAGTTATGAAAAAGATACTCATTACGTTGATTTTATCCGTGTCGCTTTTATTAACTTTTGGGTGCAGTCGAAAAAGCGAGAGAAGTCTCATGGCTGATGAATTCGAAGCCACCGGCGTTCCGTTATATTCCGAAAAGTCCGCTACGACAAGCATAGCGCGTCAAGCGTCAGCCGACGCAGGGGGATCGTCCTATTCAGACGGGACAGATTCAATTTCCGCAAATTTGACCAACGCAGAACGCAAACTGGTAAAACGCGCGAACATCAGCATAAGGGTTGAAAATCTCGAAACTGCGGACGCTTCGATTTCCGGCTTGCTGGAAAAATACGATGCCTATGCCGCATCAACTGACATCGAAGAAACCGCCCGCTATTATTCCCTGCGCGTCCCGGCTCCCGTTTACGACGCCTTTCTCTCGGAAATGGACGGCATAGGCAGGCTGTTGCGCCGTTCCGAAAACACCGAAGACGTAACCCTTCGTTATTACGACCTTGAAGGGCGGCTTGCCACAAAAAAACAACTGCTCAAGACTTTTCAGGATTATCTTGGAAAGGCAAAAACTATCGAGGAAATTCTTTCTGTGGAAGCGCGTATTTCGGAACTGCAATACGATATCGAAGGGACTGGCATTCAGTTGCGAAACCTTGCCAACAGGGTGGACTACGCGACAATAGACTTAAATCTGCTGGGACCGGTAAACTTAAAACCGTACAGAAGCGCAACTCTTGGAGAGCGGGTCAAACGGTTATTCGGTAGTTTTGGCGGGTTCCTTTCCACTACGATGATCGTCATCATCGGCATTGTAGTATACGGTATTCCAATTTTACTGCTGGTGGTTTTCTTCGTATGGCTGCTATTTGGCAGAATTGGGTTGGTAAGGAAACTTTGGCAGGTAGTAAAAAGCAAAAAGTGAGAACGCCGATTTGAACATCGACCTTCTGCGCCAGTCAATTCACGCTTACGCTGAAGCCGCCTTCTCCCGCTCCGGCGGACCGGGCGGTCAAAACGTCAACAAAGTCAGCACAAAAGTAACATTGAGAGTGAGGCTGGGCGATTTAGCCGGACTTTCCGAAACGGAGCTTGAGCGGGCAAAATCGCTCCTCGCCAACCGCATTTCCAATGACGGCGAACTCATCATCACTTCAGACGAAGAACGCTCCCAGCGAACCAACCTAAACAGGGCGTATTTCCGTATGGAGAACTTAATCATGTCGTCGGCAAAACTCCCCAACCACCGCCGACCCACAAAACCCAGCAAAACCGCCAAAGAAAAGCGTCTCCAAGCGAAAAAGCGCCAAGCGCAGAAAAAAGCGGAAAGGACGCAAAAAAGTTTCACGTGAAACACGCCGCTTAACGCGGCGCGTTATAGGGCGGAGCGCACGATGCGGAAGCCCAGAACGAAGTTCCGGGCGTCCGGACTGCCGTTGCGCCGTAACGCGGAACGGGCGAATCGAGCCGGAATGGACCAGCTACCGCCGCGATGCACGCGGAAAGACCCCGAGGAAGCGCCAATCGGGTCGGTCTGCGCTCCGCTTGTATAATCCCCGTACCAATCCCAGCACCACTCCCATACGTTCCCGCTCATGTCGTACACGCCAAGCCCGTTGGGTTTCTTTGCCCCTACTTCCTGCGTGCTTCCCGCGCTGTTATCTCCATACCATGCCACATCACCAACATTATTGCTTCCCGCATAAGTATAGTTTCCGGGCGAGCCGTTCCCGCCTCGTGCGGCGTATTCCCATTCGGCTTCGGTGGGCAGGCGAAAGCCGTTGGCGTTCCTATTCCACAGTACCGTCCATTTTATATCGTCCCATTCATTGTTGTTTCTCCAGTCCTTCTCACTTTTGTTTATGGTATACGCGGGCGTCAGCTTTTCTTTTTCGCTGAGCCGGTTGCAGTATTCTATCGCGTCATACCAGCTTATGTTTTCTACCGGAAGATTGTCCCCCTTAAATTCGCTGGGGTTATTGCCCATTATTGCCGTCCATTCTTTCTGCGTTACCTCGTACTTTCCCATGTAAAAGCCCGTTATTGTTACAGTATGTACAGGACTCTCATCATCTAGACCGTCATTACTCCCCATTTGGAAAGTCCCGCCTTCAACGCGCACTAAAGCGGGGCTGGGCGTAGCTGTTTGCGCGGGCGCGGGGCGCGGTGCAACTGCGGGCTTTGGAATTGGGGCGGGCTTTGCGCCGGACAGCATGAACGCGATTTTGGTCTCGCCCACGCTCAAGTCCGCTGTAGAGCCTGTTTCGACAACTGCGGTCTCAACATTCAACACCCTCATTCTGAAACGGTACGCGCCCCCCATAGAATTCAAAGAGCCGGACACGACAACCTGCGCGCCCAGCTTCTTGCCAATCGACTGCATGGATTCGTCGCTCACCTCGCCGGACATCTGGAACCGCTCTTCCTGCCGAATTAAATCCAGCTCCCGGCGGTCAACCACCACGACTTTTTTCCCGTTTGCCAGTTGGATAGACAGCTCGTCAATCACATATTCGGAAAACTGCTCGGTCGGCGAAGAAAAGTTGAGCAGGGCGACTTTCTGCCCCGCCGGAACGTTCTCTTCAATGTTTTTTGCCGCTTCCTGTATTGCCTGATCCAGCGGTACGGTCTTTACAACCGAATTACCGCCTGAAGCACAGGTAGTTAGCACCAAAAAAATACCCACCAAAATTGCCGATACGATAAACTTTTTCATGTTTTACTCCAAAAATTATGACTAATGCTATAATACAGTTATTTTTAATTTGGGACAATACGGGGGAAACGCGGGTAAATGCCATATTAGTAAATCGCCATATAAAGCAAAACTTGAAAAAAAGAGCCGTTTGTGTTAGAATTAACATAACTATCAGCCATTATCGAATTACACATCAGCTATAAGAAAACCGTCACATCAGCCATTATTTAAGACACATAAAACATTTTCAAGGACTATTAAAACATGGCAAACGAACTGATTTCTATTCAAAACATGATCCATGAGATTCGCGGGCAGAAAGTCATGCTAGACAGCGACTTGGCGCGATTGTATGGGGTTGAAACCTTTAATCTGAATAAAGCTGTAAAACGTAACATAGAGCGTTTCCCCAGTGATTTCATGTTTCAACTTAGCAAAGAGGAATGGGAAAACTTGATATTCCAAATTGGAATACCAAGTTTTCAACATGGCGGCAGACGCACCATGCCATATGCTTTTACAGAACAAGGTATTGCAATGCTGTCATCTGTATTAAAAAGCCAAAAGGCGATAGCTGTAAACATACAAATTATGCGCGCTTTTGTAAAACTGAGACACTTCGTGCTTTCGCAAACCGGAACAGACGAACAAATTGCCGAATTGCGCAAACTGCTCATGCTCTACATTGAAAAGAACGACAAGCGCGTAAATGACATTATAATCGCCCTGAACAACCTGATAGAAAAGCCAAAGGAAACGAAAACTATTGGTTTTAGCAGGAATTGATACCCGGTTATGGAGAAAACACCAGCTTTACTTCTTTTCCGGTTTCATCTTTTGTGAAAAGTTCCAGCTTTTTGTCGGCAATATTCCACTTGTAGGCGTTTTGCATATAGACAAAATAATCGTGTTCCCTGAGTTTTTCCGGCTGCCAAATAGACGCCATCAAGGTTGT
>JAISSH010000120.1 GCA_031273265.1 Treponema sp. | reverse complement strand
AAACCTATATCTGAGCTAAAAAGCCTGCCCGATATATTTTCCTGAAATTTGTAATTATCGTTCTTTAATACTATTTTTAATTTTTCAGTTATAGTATTCCCGTCCGAACTCATCATATCAGCGCGGTAAAAATCACAATCAAGGATACCTTTTTGTTTGAATTCTGTCCATTCGTCTTGCGGAATATTGATGTACGGTTTTACTTCTTTTACCCATTTGATAAAAATTTGCACAAAATTATCTTTGTTTATTGGACTTTTTATAGAAGCAATGCCGTCTGCGGTGATATGGGTTTTTATAAATTCTTTAATGTCTTTATCATCTGTTTCAAAATGATAAATTACTATTTTTGCGCCGATTAAATCTTTTACTTTCTGTTTTGCTTTTTGAAAATCATCTGTTTCATGGTTACTGGGAGTGATGTTCCAGTTAAAATCGGCAACTGAGAATATGGGTAAAATATCATGAAAGGCAACAAAACTAATCCGTATTTCGTCAAAAACAGCAAGCCACGGCGGAGCAAAATAATCGGCTTTTTCATAAGTTTTTTTACAAGTAAGTATTAGTTGAGTGTACATATCAAAAACATCTTGCGTTCCTTTTTTAGCTTCCGCCCAAAGGTAATGACGCGAACTTTCGGGACCTTCGCTGAATAATTCATTTCTTGCTTTCTTGTCGGTAATGACAAAATCTATATTATCAATATTTGGTTCATAACCGAATTTGGAAAAATAATCTTCATGCACAAGGCTTTTCAGAGTTTCTTCTTTTTGTATGTTACTGTAATTTGGCATTTAAAAAGTAACTCCCCATTCCCAATTATTCACTTTATCACAATCTATGATAAGTAGCCACCACCCGCCCTTCAACCCTTATTACTTCCAGTTCGTTACCTAAATACCGCTTATTTTTGCTTGACAAATCAGTGTTTTTGGTATATCTTATAAGTAAGTCCACGAAGGGAACGCTTGCTTCTGTACAGAAGCCTTACAATGTCAGGTTGTATGACGCAACTTCGGGGCTTTTTTTACGTTGCTTTATCTGATTTTGTTTTCATTAACTTTGTACCTATATAATTAATTACCCCAAAAAGTATATTACCAGCGGAAAAAGAAGTCAATGAGATATTAACAAAAATTTCTGAGTCTACAACGTGCTGATGATGATGACGATGGCGAAGTAATAGTTGAGCCTGTCACATCAAGAGTGCCTGATGATGAATAAGGGATGGCTTTTTAGGTGACAACTTTCCTAGCTTCGAAAACGAACCTGTGCAGAGAGCTATAGCCGCCGCCAGCGTTACCCTATACTCGTCCCGATAAATTCTTCGCCGCTGAGAATCTTTTTTACGTTTTCAAGATTTTTTCCCGAAGCGCAAATTACTTTGACGCCGATTTTTTGGGCGTGGCGGCTTGCTACAGGATCAAAGGGGACGTTTTTTCCGGGGACCCATTCGTCGCCTACCATGGAACGGAAATCCGCCCACGAGATTTTGTCGATGGGGCGGGCGTCGGGGTCTGTTTTGGGATCGGCGGTGTAAACCTTTTCGATGTTGGAAAGGTTGATGACCATGTCCGCGCCGAAACGTTCAGCTAACAGAACCGCGTCGTAATCCGTTGAAAAGCCCGGTTTCCATCCGGCGGCTGCCAGTACGTGTCCGGTTAGGGGACCGACTTCCATCGGGTTTGTTACGACTTCCTGAGCGCACAAATCGCCCATTACTGCTTTTACAAGCTGCGCGTTCAGCCTTGTCGCCATTATGCCAATCCAGTCGGCTTCTTCATCCTTAACGCCGCCGGCTATTTCACGGTAAGCGTTCTGCCAGCGCCGGGCAGGACCGCCGCCGCCCACGACAAAAATAAACCGTCTGTTGGAATCCGCCGCTATAATCGAGCGAATCATTTCTACAAAAGCCGAGAGAAAAGCGGTGTCAACTCCTTCCGGGGCGACAATCGAGCCGCCCAATGAAATTACAGTTACCATAATTTATTGTACATAAACTCCGCTGATTGTTATATCCCCCCAAAGGATAGAATACGATTCAAGCCCGCCTGTCGATTCTTCCCAGATATTCTGCAGTGAAAATGAATTTGTGTGCGATACAAGCCTTCCTCGGCTTTCCATCTGCGAAAGAGTTAGCTCGGCTCTGGAAAAAGCGATGCGCTGGCTGTCCATGTTTCCAAAGTAATAATTAACGGTGTCTTGTTTTGTAACGTATGAATCGGGAATTGCTCCCGCACCCATTGCCGGGTCTACCGGCAGCCAGCCAAAACTATCAATCCAGAATTCAGCCCAGTAGTGGCGCAAAGTTTGCCTGTTCCGGTTTATCAGCACGCCAGCGACCGGAATGCACGGCAGTTTTGCGGCGCGCGCCATCGCGGTAAAGAGCAGGGCGGCGTTGTAATGATCCGATTGCTTTTTTTCCAATACGGAAACAACATTGTTATCTGAAGACGGCGCGGATTCATCAATTTTAATATTCGCGATGATCCATTCGTATATCAGCCTTGCTTTAACGTGGGGATTCTGTTCCCTGCCTATGATTGAATTTACAGTTGTCATTATCAACTGGTTATTGCTGGGTATTAATCCTGTGCTTTGAGTATATGCCGCCGAAAGAGGATGCGCTTCCTGTCTGATATAAGCCGCTCTCATTCCCGTTTCCTGTGCGTATACTTCAACATTGTAGGAAAGATTTATCGAATGATTTGAACCCGCCGCAAGATTGTCCAGCTTAAAAAGACTCACCCCCCGGTAGTTTTCCACAAACGGTTCCATATTTCGGGAAATAAGACTGACGTTTCTCTGCGAGGGCGAACTGATCGGTTTTGGTATCCACAGGTAGAGCGTGTTGGGTCTTGAGGCTTCAAGAATTCTGACATCGACGGTATAGTTTATCGTATAACGGCGCTTGTCCGTGAAATTTTTATAGCCGGGTTTGCCGCTAACGTCAAAAAAAACAGGGCGGGAATTTCCGTAAGGCGTTCTGATTTCAAGATTTCCGCTAACGGCGCCGTCTGGCAAACGGACGCGAATTTCACGCGCGCTCCAGTATTCATACCCCAGTTCAGTTTCGGAAACCTCAATAAATTCCGGCTCTCTTACTACGAACGGATTGTATGAAGGCGTTTCATAATCCCATGAAAAAAAGACTCCTCCGTTTTCCCGTGTCGCGCCAAAGTTGTTTCCGGCGATAGTTACCAAAACGCCGGGCGCTCCCGTCTGCGGACTTACCGATGATACCCTCGGTTCAAATCCGGTGTCCTCGCCTTCAATCTGTCTTGGCACGGCTGCGGAATTTGAAAAAAGAACGCCGTTGCTTTTTTTCCCTCTTGTTATAACATAAACCAGTCCCGATTCACCCGATTCGGGAACTCTGAAAATTATAGTATCGTCCTGCCATGTATAGTAAGATGAATTTGTCGGCACAATACCCGCGATTGTAATGTATGATTCTTCCCGCGCCGCGCCGAAATTACTTCCCCTTAGCGTGATTATTTCGCCCATTCTGCCGATCTTCGGATCAATTGATGAAATAACGGGAGCTTTGGCGTTACACGAAATGAAAAGAGTCAGCGGTACAAGCGTGAGCAGTACGGTTTTGAAAAAATTAGTTGTCATCTTTTGAATCGGAAGTTGTTTCCGCCGAAGACGGCGCATTGTTTGGATTAACAGTTAGTATAATTTCTATTGATGAGTTGATTTGCTGGGGACCGAGCGGAAAGAAATAAATCGGTTCGCCGAAAACAAGCGGAATGGTTTGAATCGAAGTGTAATAACACATACCCTTTTCCGGATCATCGATCCAAATCTGTCCCTGAGCTACAAGTACATTTCCCCGCCGGCTGATAAAGGGAGTGAATTGTACCGCGACTACTAAATTTGAGCCGACTAATTTAATCCCGACAGGATTGCCGGGTATCGTTAATTTGCGGTGAGTTTCGCTCCATACAACTTCGTTCTTTTGTTCCAGCACCCGCGCGTCAATATCCAGAACCACCGCCCGTCTCCTGAGTCCGGGCATCATTCCGTTTCCTGACGGCATCCCGGCAGGCTGAGGGTCTTCAGCATGAATCGGAATGCTCAAGGTAAACAGAAATATTGCGCTGAACAGGCGTAGGGAACGGTTCATTCTATGGGCGCCTCCGTGAATAATCAGCCGCTTTTACAATGGTAGGTTCGCCGGATCTGTTGAAATTTCTGCTTTCCGGCAGACGCAAAACGATAATATCCGTACCGTCCGAACCCAGATATTGAAGCACTCCGTTCATGTCCGCGGCGGGAATAATGCCGGGCATTTCTTCTTCTTCCGAGGCAAGGATTATATTTGCTATTGAGACAGGATTTGGCGACAGATTTGGAAGTCCGCCGCGAATCCAAACTGCGGCAAGAATAGCGATGATGACCGCCGCCGCTGCCGCCGCCGCGGGAAGAGGAATGGAAAGACGCCGTTGCCATAGTCTTGAGCGGGAATTAAAACGCCGCCCGAATTCCATTTTGCGCCAAACTCTGTCTTTGGCGGCTTCCATTTCAGGCTCGGAAAGAAAGTCTTCCGCGCCTGTATTCGCGGAGCCTCGTTCCGCGACTGTCCGCCATGAGCGCGTGTCTTTCTTGAACAGTCCATGGAGCCGCTGGAAATTTTCAAGCTTTTTTCCGCACTCAGGACATTGCGTTAAATGAGCTTCCATTTTTTCCTTCCATGGAGAAGGAAGCTCTCCGTCCAAATAGATTGATAGAAGTTGTGGATCAGGACACATTTGTACCACCTTGTAATAGCGCGGCAAGCCGCTCGCGGGCTCTGAACACCCGCACCTTAACATTTCCTTCGCTAATACCAAGAACTCTGCCGATTTCTTTGTAATTCATATCAGCATATTCTTTAAAAATTAACACCATACGTAAATTATCCGGCAGTTTATTAAGGGCTTCCTGAACCTCTTCGCTTGTTTCTTTTTTAACAAGCAGACCCTCTCCGGTTTCCTCCCGCCTGTCGTCCTCGCGAAAGGCGCGCTGATACGCTCTGCGTTCCCGTTCTTTTCGTTTTGCATAATTCAACGCGGCGTTTTTTACAACACGGATAAGCCAATACTTCGCTTCCTCCGGGTTTGGAAAGACCATATTTTTTTCGTATAAACGAAAAAAACTTTCCTGGCACAAATCTTCTGCGGCTTCCTTGTTGTTTGTAATCCGGTAAGCCACCCTGAACAAAATCGTAAAGGCTGAATCGTAGAGACGCCTGAACTCCCGAACATCAGGACGAAGGTTTCTCCCGGAATTGAATTCCGCGGAATTCTCCCCTCGGTCAATTGGATCACCCTCGCTGCCGGCGGCTTCTGCGTCATCTTCCAATTTATCCTCTATATTTTTAAACAAGCCTTTTCCTCAATTGTTACATAGCCGTAACAGTTATTGACGCTTCCAAATAGTGCCGTCTTTACTGTCTTCCAGTATTATACCGCGTTCTTTTAAATCTTGCCTTATTTTATCCGCTGTTGTAAAGTCCCTTGCTTTCTTGGCTTCCGCGCGTTTGGCAATAAGCCCTTCAATTTCCCGCGCAAACCCTTCATCTTCGTCTTTTTTCCCGTCCCCGCAGGCGGTTTCCAGCCCAAGTCCCAAAACCCTATCCATGTCGAAAACTGCCGCCAACGCTCCCGGTGTCGCCGGTCCTTCCTTTAAAAGCCCCCAAAGTTCCGCCAATGCCCGCGGCGTGGAAAGGTCGTCTTCAATAGCTGTGTTGAAAGCTTCTATATACCTGCTTTCTTCACCGTTCCCGTTGGCAGGACTTCCAACTTTGTCCGCCAGTGAGCGAATCTTGTCTATCAGCGACTTGCGGGAATTTTTCGCGCCCTGCAAACTTTCCATAGAAAACTGAAGCTGGCTGCGGTAATGACCGCCAAGCAGAAAATAGCGGTAATCAAGCGGGTCGAAGCCTTCATCGATGAGGGTTTGCAAAGTGAGAAAACCTCCCGCCGATTTGGACATTTTGCCCTTATCCATCACAAGAAATTCATTGTGAAGCCAGTAAGACACCCACGGTTTTTTCCCGGTGGCGGCTTCGCTCTGCGCGATTTCGTTTGTGTGATGAATTGGAATGTGATCGATTCCGCCCGCGTGAATATCAAAATTTTCGCCCAGATACTTCATGCTCATAGCTGAACATTCAATGTGCCAGCCGGGATAACCGCGCCCCCACGGACTGTCCCAAACCAACGCCTGATTTTCAAACTTGCTCTTTGTAAACCACAGCACAAAGTCGTGAGGATTGCGCTTGTTTTTATCCTGCTCCGTGCGCGCTCCGGCTTGCTGTTCGTCCAGCCGAAGGAGAGCGAGTTCCCCATAAGAGGGAAAACGCGTAATGTCGAAATAAAGATTGCCCCCCGCGTAATAGGTGAAGCCGTTTTTTTCTATTCTTTCAATCAGCGCGATCATGTCGGCGATGTGTTCCGTAGCCTTGCAAACCACCGATGGGCGCGTGATATTCATTCTGTCCGTATCGTTAAAAAAAGCCTGTGTGTAAAAGTCCGCGATTTCAAGAACGCTCTTGCCGCGTTCCTCCGCGCTTTTTACCATTTTATCGTCGCCGTCGTCGGCGTCATCGGAAAGATGACCAACATCGGTAATGTTCATCACATGGTTTACTTCGTAACCGGCGCGGCGCAAAGAGCGCACTAAAATGTCGTGATGAACGTAGGCGCGTAAATTCCCGATATGCGCGTAGTTGTAAACCGTCGGACCGCAGCCGTAAAAGCCGACTTTTCCCTCTTGCAAAGGCGTGAAAAGCTGTTTCTCGCGTCCGGCAGTGTTGAAAAAAGTAAATGCCATAATTTGATAGTACAGGAAAAGAGGGCAGACAGCAAGAGCGGAAGGAAACACCATGCGGGTTTAATTTTTTATGTTATAATCATCTTATGGCAAGTTCCGTTTTTATCACTTTTAATGGTCAATCCTGCGAGTCGCAGCAAGGTGAGAGCATGTTGGACGCTCTTGTCCGCGCCGGTGTTGCGTTGTCCGCTCCGTGCGGAGGCAGGGGGATATGCGGGAAATGCCGCCTTACTTTGCTAAAGGGGAAAGTCCGTCTTTTAAAAAACGGTGCGGAAGTAAAACATGCGGAAGTGAAAACAGGCGATTCCTTTTGCGCCTGCCGTGCAACGGCTCTTTCCGACGTTATTGTTTCACTGCCGGACGACGCGGCTGATTTTTCCGCTTCTTCGTTAGCTGACATGCAAACTGGAAAAGAACATTTGCACGCCGGAAAAACCGGCAGGGCGGGAATTGGCATAGACATAGGCACTACCACGGTGCAGGCGCAGATTGTAGACCTTGATACTGGTGAAGTGTTACAAACATTTTCAGCCTTGAATAGCCAGCGCAGTTTCGGCGCGGACGTGATGAGCCGGATAGGAGCGGCGCGGGAGGGAAAAACCCGCGAACTTTTTACAGCCATTAACAGCCAGATTGAAGAAATACTGAGGCAATGTATCAGTAATTGGAATTTATCCTGCATTGAACAATGCGCTGTCAGCGGAAACACGACCATGCTCCACCTTTTTGCCGGAGTCGATCCGTCCGCGATAGGGGAAGCTCCTTATACGCCAGTTTTTCTGGAAGAGCGGCATTTTGAAGGAAGGGAACTTTCTCTTTCCGCGCGGCATATCACCCTACTGCCGGGAATTTCCGCGTTTGTCGGCGCGGACATCGTATCTGGTTTGGCTCTTATTGACATAATGAACAGAAATGAAGATTCCCTTTTTGCGGACATCGGGACAAACGGGGAAATAGCCGTGTGGAAAAATAGCGAGAAACGTCTGTTGTGCAGTTCAACCGCCGCCGGTCCTTGTTTTGAAGGAGCGGAAATAACGTGCGGCATGGGGGCGGAGGCGGGCGCAATTAACAGAATTAGTTTTAAAAAGGAAACGCAGTCAACTGACTGGTTTCAGTCCGGCACGTTGTGTAACACGACGCTGTTTTACACAACACTGGACAATGTTAAAGCGCGCGGTATCTGCGGCGCGGGTCTCATCGACGCAATTTCGGTAATGAAAAAGCTTGACGTTATCGACGAGACAGGCGCGTTAGCTGATAAATACGCGCCTGATGGTTTTCCCATAACAGAAGGAATTTTCATCACTCAGAGGGATGTGCGCCAGTTTCAACTGGCAAAAGCCGCGATTTTTTCAGGTATAAAAATTCTTTGTAAAACAGCGGGCTTAGAGCCGGAAAATGTTGACACGGCGTATATCGCTGGAGGACTGGGTTTTTTTATCAATCTTGAAAATGCAGAGAATATCGGACTGATTTCCGGCGGGCTGGCAAAAAAAGCCGCTGTTTGCGGAAATACAAGTTTGAAAGGCGCGGTAAAATGCCTGACAGACTCCTCTTTTTTGTCACGATGCCGTGAAATTATTTCTCACAGCGGCGCGGTGGATCTTGCTCTCAACGGCGATTTCTCTGAAACATTTATGGAAAATATTTGTTTTTTTTAACCGCCTTGCCTCAAAATCATTGACATATTCTTTTTTTTATGAGAAAATACTACTAATGAGCCAAAGAACCGCCAATAGGATCGTGATTGTTAATTACCCCCCCACCCCCCCTACCCCAGAGTTGATGACAAGTTCCACAAGCTCAAAACCATTAACACACTCCTTATTAGGGGAAAATGTATGAAAAAGTTTCTTGTCCTTGTTCTGATTCTCGCTCTGACTGTGTCCGCCGGTCTTGCCGCAGATGACAATAACGGCGCCGATAATATCGGCGTTACCGGTCATCTGGAAATGGGTATTGGCGGTATAAATAAGCCTGATGGCAATGAAGAGACGCCGTTCACCCTTGATCTTGGCCTTGCCTACGAAAACAGTTTCTTTGATAGGGCGCTGGATATCAATGCGATGTTGGTCTATGGCATTATTTTTATCAAAGCACCGGGCATGGACGGCAAAGAGCAGCTTCCACAGCTATTGCGTTTGGTTTTTATGACAGGATATAACCATAATCTTGGCGATGCTTCTACTCTGTCTGCAATTGTACAGAACGAAAATTATATTATGCTTGCCCCGAATGTGGGTGATGACATTGCCTCAGGCGTCATCAAGCCGGGGATTAAATTCGGGACAAACATTGAGAATGTCGGGAACCTCTTTGCCCAGGCCGGTGTTCCGTTCGCATACCTGAACTTCGGTCAGGAAAAAGGCAATACATGGGTTGGTCTCGATTTTACCGTCGGTTGGATGAGCACTTTTGGTTTGGGTCTTAATACCTCATTTCATTTTATGTTTTCACCTGAAGGGATGGGCGGGCAAACCATTAACGGCTTTACCGGTGTTGCCGTAAACGCTTTATTCATGGTCGGCCAATTTATTGCACAGGCACGAGCGGCAATTCCAGTCAAGGGTATGGATACCGGAGCGCGTTACAGCTACTTCGAGGAATTAACGTCGCCCGGCGGCATGGCGGTCAATTTGCAGTTAGGCTATTTTTTCATACCGGGTCTTCAAGCCTATGCGGGCGTTGCGTTTGCCGGAATGGGCATAACGGGACAGGACATGATCGTTTCCCCCATGATCGGAATTGACTATAGCTTCTGATAAATGAAAAAAACACAGAACCTGTCAAAGTTTATTGTTCTCGCCCTTTATGTGATTGCCCTGGCAATTGCGGTGTACAATTCATGGCATGAGCAGCGCATCGTGATCTCAGGCGGAACCAATCCGCTGTTTAGAAACTTTAATGATGCTCCCGTTTTGATACGGCGGGGTTTTGATCCTGCAAAAAGTTTGCAGCTTCCTTCGCCGGACGGGGAATGGCTGAGTTTTGATTCGCCGATGCTTGGCATTGCCGCTTCCCCACTGCCGGATTTACCCAAGCGTTCTTTTTTATCGCCGGGCAAAATGCCGGATGAAGAATTTACCATCGCCATTCCTCTAGAAATGGGTGATGAAGCACTTGCCTTCCTTCGCGGCAATCCTTTGGCGCGTCCGGGACTGCTCTTTGGTATTCTGGCGCAGAATTGGGAAATTTATTTTAACGGGACGCTGGTGGATTCTCAAATGCATCTGGACGATAAAGGTCAAATCACCAAACGCAGGCTATGGTGGAATAATTGCATCCCAATGGACAGAAGCCTCATTGTTCCGGGAACCAACATTCTTACATTACGGATTATCGGAGACCCTGCTTACAGCGCTACCGGCTTACCGATGATCCCCAATTATCTGGACGACTATTCGCTCATTCAGCAGAGGCAGCATACCGTATTGTGGACGATCATCAGCGCAATCATGGCATTTTCAGGCATCTACTGCCTCTTTCTCTTTCTTTCCGTCAGAAACCGGCGCGAAGTTTTTTACCTGTTTTTCAGTATCTACTCGTTTCTGAATTGCCTCCATACCGTTTTCTTTCAGGGCATAATTAAAATCGATCTTGCTTCATCTGATGTTGCTTCGTCCACTCCCCTGATGTACGCGCTCAGTTGGCTGTCGACTACCGCGCTCTGTATGTTTATAGAAAGTATCGGCAGGGGGAAGGTAACCAGGATCACGCGCATTTATCTGGCGCTGACCGCCGTGGTTCTTTTGGGCATGAGCTTCGCATCTTCGATGCAGTTTGTAGAAGAGCTTGCGCAGATTCACGGCGGTATACTATCATTTCTCTATTTTTCGTATGTGATTTTCTACGATATTGTTTATTTTTATTTCCGGGATAAAAAGGGACCGCGAAAAACCGGCGCCGCTCTTGACCCCTCCGTTGTCAATATTTTTATCGGAGTGTTGTTCATCTATATCTGCGAAATATTATCGTCACTCGTTATGCTCATATTTTATCCGTATCTTTTTAACCTGAGTCTATTTGGCAACGTTATAACTCAAATTGGAATGTTCTTTATTCTGGCATGGCGTTTTGGCAGTATGTACAAACGGATTGAAGAGCACAGTATTATTCTTGAAGCGACGGTGAAGGAACGCACACAGGAACTGGCAGAACAGACGGAAATCGCGGTACAGGCGAACCGCGCCAAAAGCGAATTTCTTGCGACCATGAGCCACGAGTTACGCACGCCCCTGAACGCGATAATCGGTTTTTCCGAAATTGAGATGAAAAACAATCAGGATGAAATTTCGCGGAACAATATCGCTCAAGTTTACCGTTCGGGTTCGTATCTGCTGGAAATCATCAATGATATTCTGGACATTCCCAAAATCGAATCGGGAAATATTGATATTGTTCCGGCTGAATATGAAACCGCCGCGATGTTAAGCGATGTGGTGAACCTCAATAGGGTGCGTCTTGGCTCCAAGCCCATTAAATTTGTTCTGGAAATAGACGCGGATTTTCCCCGCGTGCTGACCGGAGACGAACTGCGCGTTAAACAGATACTGAACAACCTGCTTTCAAACGCGGTTAAATACACAAAGGAAGGGGAGATACAATTAACGGTTAGCAATGAGAAAAACATAATTTGTTTCAGCGTCAGGGATACGGGCATTGGTATTCGCGCGGAGGATATGGGGAAACTGTTTCAAAGTTACACGCGCCTGGATGCCGGGATGAACCGGAGAACCGAGGGAACGGGGTTGGGTCTGGTCATTGCTAAAAAGCTGACGGAAATAATGGAGGGAAACATCACTGTAGAAAGCGAATACGGCAAAGGCTCGTGTTTTACGGCGCGCATTATTCAAGACAGCGCGGCGGCGCCGGAGGGTATTGGCGAAGAAACAGCGTCCGCCCTGCGCAATTTTCAATACGCCGTTATCCGCAATGCGGATGATTTGGCAAAATTGCCGGTTGAATATTCCCATTTTGACATAAAAGCGCTGGTAGTGGACGATGTGCCCGCGAATCTTGATTTAGCCGTGAAAATGCTGGAGCTTTACAGCGTGCAGGCGGATACAGCCGCGTCGGGCAGGGAAGCGGTCGAAAAAATTTTAAGCAAAAACGAACCTTACGATATAATTTTCATGGATCACATGATGCCGGAAATGGACGGCATTGAAACAACACACAAGCTCCGGGAGAACGGGTACAACGGCATGATTGTAGCATTGACGGCAAGCGCCATGCGCGGAATGAAAGAATTTTATCTTGAACAGGGTTTTGACGACTATCTGTCAAAGCCAATAGATTATAATGCGTTAGGCGAAATGCTTAAAAAGCGGGTATTGGAAAGAAAAGTCAGAACTGAGCCGGCGCACAGTATTGCCGTGGAAATTGAATCCCGCCGTCTTGATATGCTGAACCATTACGCCGTTTCTTTTAGCAACGCCAAAGAAATCAATGCGGAGTATTTTGACCGATTTACCGCGCTTGTAGAAACATGGACTTTACACGGAAAAGACGATGTGCGTGAATGTGCGCTGGCTCTTGCCGAAGCCGGACGGTGCAGGGACGCGCAAAGTATACGCGAGAAACTCAAGCCCTTTTGTGATATACTAAAAGAGCAGGAAAAAGAGACAATAGGGCAGCAAGACCGCAAGCTTAATTTACAACTTTATGAATCGTCGTTAACCGGAGAGACGGAAGGAGAACGCCATGATTAAAATCTTGATAGTAGAAGATCAAGCCATGCTCAAGGATTCACTTCAGCATTTTCTGGATAATCAGGATGACATGAAAGTTGTCGCTGTAACCGATGACGCGTCCAAAGCGCCGCAGATTTGCCGTGAACAAAAACCCGATTTGGTATTGATGGATGTCATTACCAAAGAGACAAACGGCATCGTTACCGCCGCGCAGATAAGAAAAGAAATGCCGCAGATTAAAATAGTGATCATGACCGCTTTTCCTGAAATAACCTTTATTGACGAAGCAAGAAAGGCCGGAGCGCACAGTTTTATTTATAAAAGCTCCGGCAATGAACATTTGTTGTATGTTATTCGCAGTACCATGCGCGGCCTTGGTTACTACCCCGGCCCGGCGGACAATCCGCCCTCTGTAGATCAGCTAACAGAAAGAGAAATTGCCGTTGTCCGCCTTATACATCAAGGAATACCAAGAAGCGAAATGATCAAAAAACTCGAAGTATCGGAAATGACTCTTAAAAAAGATATCAATTCGATTTTGAATAAAACAGGCTTTGACAGCATTATGGAATTTGCCGTTTACGCGGCAGTCAACGACCTGATTTTGTCCGCCAGCCGCTAACCCTACAGGTATACCGCTAACCCTAAAGGGTTAGCTTGACTAACCTTGCGGGTATAGTTTCGTTATACCCCCAAATTATTTATTTTATGTTCACATAAAATAGAATTCTCTTGTATTTGAAGCCTGTCCGTATGGGCGGGCAAATTAGATAGAGGAGATTCTTATGAATAAAAGGAATGTATTTCTTCTGGGGTTGCTGGTACTGGCAATGGGTGTGGTAATGACTGGCTGTATGGGTGTGCCCAAGTGGGACAAGAACGCGACCGATGTGTCTACGCTGTATATTGAGGAATCATGGACCATCATAAAACTTGACGGCGCGGGGAATTTTTTCCTTTATGGGGATAAAAACTATAAGGGAAACGGGTCAATCTTCGATCCCGAAAAGCCGTCGGACCGGGATATCAAAAGATTAAAACCGGTTCTGATAATACCGGCAGGCGAGCATCAGGTTACCTTCAAGCCGAATAGATCCTTTAATAATACCCAAAGTGCTAGCGTCGACTATAATTTTCTTCCCGGAAAGCACTATGTGATACTCTCTATGCTTGACGTGGATAACTACAATGTCAAATCCGCGCTTGTACAGGACCTTTCAGTAATGAAATTTGTAGTCCGCGACATCACCGACTTAAAGGTAAAGAAGTAAGTAAGTAACCCCGATTTTTTTTCTCCATAGCCGTACAATTCGCCTACTGAATTGTACGGTTTTTTACAAAAATCACGAAAATGTTCTTATATTATTCCTGTTGAAAATCACTGATTTCTGGTATACAATTTTACTAACGGGGAATCCATGAGAAGGATATTTTTAATAATGTTTTTCTTTCTGGTCTATGGGCTTTTTGGACAGCAGAAAGACTTTATCAAAATTGACGGCGGAACATTTACCATGGGCAGTCCCGCAAATGAACGCGGGCGTACCGGCAGTGAAGGTCCTCAGCATCAGGTAACCGTAAGTTCTTTTTTAATCAGTAAATATGAAGTAACGCAGGCTGAATATGAAGAAATTATGGGGAAAAATCCCAGCCACCACAAAGGAGCAAATCTTCCGGTAGAGCAGGTGAGTTGGTTTGACGCGATTGAATACTGCAACAAGCGCAGTGTTAAAGAGGGGTTGACGCCCGCATACACGGTAAATGGAATCAATGTAAGCTGGGATCGTGACGCGAATGGGTACAGACTGCCCACTGAAGCGGAGTGGGAGTACGCCTGCCGCGCTGGAACACAGACGCCTTTTTACAGCGGAGCTTCCGCCGATGACGCTTGCTGGCATTCAGGAAACAGCGGGCACAAGACTCATCCGGTGGGAGAAAAACAGCCCAATTCTTGGGAACTCTACGATATGCACGGAAATGTGCTTGAGTGGTGCTGGGACTGGCTGGGGAATTATTCCGCGCAGGAGCAGACTGATCCGCTGGGCGCGGCTTCGGGAACCAACCGCGTGTACCGAGGCGGGTGCTGGAGTTTTCAGTCACTTCAAACCCGCTCCGCGTACCGGTTCGGCAACCATCCGAATCTTCGCAGTTTTATTGTCGGTTTCCGTCTCGTCCGTTACGCGTAAAAAGCGCGGCATACTTCCGCTGCGCTTGCCGCGTCGGGACTGTAGGCATCGGCTCCAATTTCATCTGCGAAACTCTGCGTAACGGGAGCGCCTCCCACCATCACTTTTACCTTGTCGCGGACGCCCGCGCTTTTAAGGGCGTCTATCACGTCTTTTTGGGCATTCATTGTAGTTGTAAGGAGCGCGGATAGGCACAGCACTTTCGCGTCTGTTTCTTTGATCTTGTCAACAACAAATTGAGTCTCGCAGTCCACTCCGAGGTCTTCAACCTCGATACCCTTGCCTTCGATCATCATTTTAACAAGGTTCTTGCCGATGTCGTGCTGGTCGCCCTTTACGGTGCAGATAATCGCCTTGCCGACAGGACTAACGCCCGCTTTTGCAAGATACGGCTTGAGGGTTTCGGTCGATTTATTCATCGCGCGCGCCGCAATCAAAACTTCCGGCACAAAAACTTCGTTGCGTTTGAATTTTCCGCCAATAATATTCATTCCCGCCATCAGCGCGTTTTCCAGAATATCCGCCGG
>JAISSH010000062.1 GCA_031273265.1 Treponema sp. | reverse complement strand
TCAAAACGGCTACTTGGGATCAGACGGCTATGCCGCCGGGGTGGACGGGGGCGGTTCATGTGCAGAAAGCCCTCGATTTTATCAGCGAAAATTACCACAAGCCGATTTCCGTGAATGATATTGCCGATTATGTGGGTCTAACCAGAAGCCGTTTGTATAAGGTGTTTTCGCAGCACGTCTTTATTTCGCCTCAACAGTACCTTATGGAGTACCGTATTAGGGAAGCGCGAAACCTTTTGGAAAAACGCGGGGGGTCGATTAAGGAGATTGCCAATGCGGTTGGGATTGAAGACCCTCTTTATTTTTCCAAAGTTTTTAAGCAGATGTGCGGCAGAACTCCTACGGAATATATGAAGAATTTGATTGAGTTTCAGGGGAAGTGGGGGGAGGAGTGAAAAGTGAAAAGAGAGGAACTTTTGCATTTTTAATTTTTCATTCTTCATTTTTCATTTGTAAATTGGGCTTGACTTTTAGGGGGGATTGTGCGATATTGTAGGTAGGCGGTAGCCTGAAAAGCCGTATATGCGAGGACGATCCATTGGGTCATGTTTCCCGACTACGGCTTTTTTTTGCTTAAATTTCTTTCAGGGCATAATACCTGAATTTGTCTATATCATAAATCGCCCTTCGGGTGGTAATTATGACTTTGTAAAGTTTGCCGTTCACCATACAAACGCTTTCAAATTGGCTTGCGCTTATTATTTTCTTTCTGCTTAAATAGTCAGGATTTTCTTCAATAAATTTTCCGTTTTCAAGGAAAAAATCCAGCAACTGAACCGAAATTATATGTTCTCGCTTTCGAGACTTTCTCCACCATTCCATAATACCGTCTTTGGAAACTCTAATCAGCCTTCCTGTATCTTTATTAGTAAAAACTTTCCCACGAAACCTCTGTCTTGCAATTTGTTGATAGCAGTATTTCAACTGCCCGATTGAAAAATGCTTTTCTTCTTCGGTTTCCAATATTTCGGGTATTTGAGAGCCTGATATATCTGCCATTTGTATCAATATACAGGAACAAAAGAAAAAAGAAAAGGGAAAGCCAAATCTTACTTCTTTTTTTCATACTTGAAAAACCGCCATTTTAATGTAAAATGAATTATGGGGACTGAAAAGAAACTTCAGCAGGGCGACTCGGTTTATTTTGTCGGGATTAAGGGGACGGGCGTTTGCGCTCTGGCTGAGTTGATGCACAACGCGGGAGTGAAAGTCTCAGGCAGCGACACTACGGAAGTTTTTTACACGGACGCCATTCTTAAAGAACTGAATATTCCCTATTACGAAAATTTTGACGCGGCGCATGTCGGCGCGAATATTGACATGGTAATTCATTCCGCCGCGTACAGCGCGGATTCTAACCCCGAACTCGCGCAGACGCAAAAATTGAACATCCCTGTTATGAAATACACCGACGCTCTTGGCGCGTGGTCGGCAAAGTTTGACTCGACTGGCGTTTGCGGCGTTCACGGAAAAACCACCACAACGGCAATTTGCGGCGTTCTTATGAGAGCCGCCGCTCTTCCTGCGCAGATTTTAACGGGGAGCGCGGCTCTTGATTTTGACGGCAGGTCAACCTTGAGTCTTGGGGACAAATACTTTATCGCGGAAACCTGCGAATACCGCAGTCATTTTCTTTCGTTTCACCCCAAGCGTATAATACTTACCGCTGTGGAAAGCGATCATCAGGATTTTTTTCCCGATTACGAATCAATTCGGGACGCGTTTGTTGAATACTGCCGTCTGCTTCCGCAAGGCGGTCAGTTGATTTACTGCGCCGATGATTCCGGCGCAAGTGAAGTTGCGCGTATCATCGAAAAAGAAAATCACGGAGTTGCGCTCGTTCCCTACGGTTTTACCGCGTCAGGCGGCTGGCGCGTTGTTTCATACAATGTTGAAAATGAGAGGGCGGTTTTTACTATTTCGGGAATTCCCGGCGAATTTAAAATGAGAATTCCCGGTCGTCATCAGGCGTTGAATGTCGTGGCGGCTTTGGCGCTTACAGTTTCTTTAATGAAAGAAGAAAATTCTTTTAGTGATGAGAAAATTCAATCTATAAAAACAGCGTTGGAAAATTTTAGAAGTACAAAACGCCGAAGCGAAATAATCGGCGAAGCCGGCGGTATCATTTTCATGGACGACTATGGGCATCACCCAACCGCCATTAAATCAACTCTTGACGGCATTAAAAGTTTTTATCCTAACCGCAGATTAATTGTCAGTTTTATGTCGCACACTTACACACGTACGTCCGCCCTTCTTGAAGAGTTCGCCTCATGTTTTAACGGCGCGGACATTGTTTTCTTCCACAAGATTTACGCTTCCGCCAGAGAAAATTACTCCGGCGGAGTTAACGGCATGACCCTCTATGAAAAAACAGCGGTTGTTCGCAGCGGTGAAAGTAAAACCTTCTATGTTGACGAGCCGGACAACGCATTTGTTCCGTTATGCGAAATGTTGAAACCCGGCGATATATTTTTAACCCTTGGAGCGGGAAACAACTGGCCGCTTGGCGAAAAACTTTTTTCTCATTTTAAATCCATTGACAATAAAAAGGGGGTTCATCATGGTTAGCATGACAGGTTACGCATACCGGGAAAAAATGGGACAGGACTTAACGGTTTCGGCGGAAATTCGCGGATGCAACAGCCGCTTTCTGGAAATTTTTGTGAACCTTCCGCCGTGGCTTTCAACGCTGGAAACAAGAATCCGCGATCAGATTGCCTCCTGCTGCGGTAGGGGAAAGGTCGAAGTTTTTGTCCGTGTGCGTGAGCGTAACGCGCCCATTAACATCAGCGTAAACACAAATGCGGCAAAGGCGTATTTCGACGCGATTAACAGTCTTTCGAAAGAACTCTCTCTTAATGAAAAGTGCAGTCTTTCCTCCCTGCTGGAAATGGACGGCGTTCTTGAAATCGAAAAAAACAGCGACGATGAACGCTATTGGCGGGAGATAGAACCGCTCCTGCGTGATGCGACACAGACTTTTATTGCCGAACGCGAAAGAGAAGGGAAACACACCGAAGATGATATACTTGTTAATCTGGAAAAAATCGAAACTTCGGTAAAAGCCATCGCGTCTTTCGCTCCGGTAATTGAAAACAGTATAAAAGAAAATATTAAATCGCGTTTTACGGAAATGCTTGGAAATCAAATTGATGAAAACCGTATACTGGCGGAAACCGCGTCGCTTTTGGTAAAATACACAATATCCGAAGAAATATCGCGGCTTTCCGCGCATTTGGCTGAGTTCAGAGCGGAGGCGCAGAGAAACTCAAGACCGGGTAAAAAACTTGATTTTCTGTCTCAGGAAATAAACCGCGAAATAAATACAATCGGATCAAAAAGCGCGGTAATTGAAGTGAGCGGCGAGGTCGTAAAGATGAAAGAGTCTCTGGAAAATATACGAGAACAGTTAAGGAATGTCGAGTAACAGGCGGAGGACGGAATGAAAAAGGGAATCAAAATCGCGGTTTCCGGAAGAAGCGGCTGCGGAAATACGACAGTCAGTAAAATGGCGGCGGATATTCTTGGTTTGCGTTTTATCAATTTTACATTTCGTTCTCTTGCGCAGGAGCGCGGACTTGATTTAAAAACCGTGCTTGAACTTGCGGCGCACGACGATTCATGGGACAGGGAAGTGGACAGTCGCCAGGTTGCGCTTGCCCGTGAAGAAGGCGGCTGCGTTCTTGGTTCGCGTCTTGCGATTTGGATGCTGGAAGAGGCTGATTTGAAAGTTTACCTTAACGCAAGCGCGCCTGTCAGGGTAAAGCGCATTGTAAACAGGGAAGGCGGAAATCTTGAAGCGGTTGCCGCCTTTACAGCCGAGCGCGACAGGCAGGATCACGGACGTTATCTTCATCTATACAACATTGACACAGATAATTACGATTTTGCGGATTTAATAGTTGATACCGACGTTCTTTCCCCGCAGGAAATTGTGAATTTGATTGTTGAAAAAGCCGGGAAAATTGAGCGTTAAGTATTAAATTCACCGGCTTTTCCTTGAATTTGTTGAAAATCTGTTGAAAACCGGAAAACCGCGCCGGTCAGGGCACTTGACTTTTCCATCTTTTTTTGAAAATATCAGAATAATGAGGAAACTGGATAGCGCCGGGCGGTAATTTGCGCTTTCTTGCGGCTGTCGTATAACGGCTATTACCCCAGCCTTCCAAGCTGGAGACGTGGGTTCGACTCCCATCAGCCGCTTGGTCGGGCATTTTTTGTTTAGGAAACAAAACATATGAGCGTCTGCCTTCGGGCAGCCGCTCGATAGGTTATGTTTTGATAGATCATCAAAACATATGGAGCGTCTGCCTGCGGACAGCCGCTTGATGGGTTATTTTTTGATAAATTACCAAAATATGTTAGCGTCTGTCTGCGGGCAACCGCTTGGTTAGGTGTTTTTTGTTATTTGCCAGTCTTTAATTCTATAAATTCCGCTTTCTTCTGCTACCAGAGATTCTTTTTCCAGTCTTTCCAAAACACGGTACAATTTTTCTTCCCCCAATCCGCACACCATCTCTATTTCTTTCGCGTTGCTTGAGCCCATACTCGCTAGGGCTCGTATCACCTTGCCACGCGCCTGCCTGAAAGACCCGATGAAAGGAGCTTGACGAACATAATGGGCGCTGCGGCGGCTGGGGTTTTCGGTGAGTTTTTTTAACGATGCGCCGTAGTCCATCAGGGCGTAGTACCATGTTCGCGGGTCTTTTTTGTACAGCGCCGATTCGAGGATGGGGAAAATTTCTGAGTCTTTTACGTCGTCTCTGTCAGGAAAAAAACAGTGTATTATGGCTGAACGGATATTGGTCTCTATAAAAACGCAGGGGTAATTATAGGCAAAACAGGCTATCGCTCCGGCTATGTAGGGACCGATGCCGGGAAGCAGGCGCAAGGTTTCGGGGTTGTCGGGCACTTTGCCGTTATATTCCGCCGTAATCATGACGGCGCTGTTTTTCAGGTTATAACAGCGGCGGTTGTAACCGAGGCCCGACCAGTGCCGCAGGACTTCTTCCATGGGGGCTTTTGAGAGAGTCTCCGGCTGCGGCCACTTCTGCATCCAGTTTTCCCAGTAGCGCATAACCCTGTCGGTCTGCGTTTGCTGCAGCATAAATTCAGAAACCATTACTCCCCAAGGATCCGCACCCCGCCAGGGAAATTTCCTTCCCGCCTCCCGGTAGTTGGAAAGGACCATCTCCCTGAATTCATTTATTTTCATTTTCATTACGATATTTTTTCCGCTTCGGTTATTATCATCTGCGCTATCGCGTCCGGATTCAAATTACCCGTGTCGATAATCATATTCGCAAAATCATATTTGTCATTATCAATATGGTATATGCGGATATAACGGTCGTGATCCTGACGATCCCGCTCGGCGGTAAACGCCGCCTCCGCTTCAAGCCCGCCCCCCTCTCTCTTCATAATCCGGCCTGCCCTGATTTCCGCGCTTGCCGTTAAATACACTTTTAAGTCCGCCTCTTGCAGCATCCAGATGGCAAGACGCGAACCAAGCACACATCCGCCGCTCTCACGGGCAAGCTGCACCTGACGGCTGTCAACTTCTTTGTCCCACCAATCGTCTTTGGCAGCAAGCTCAAGCACTTCATTAAGACTGATACCCTTTTCCTTTGCCAATGAACGAAAAGTAAAATTGATAAAGTGCAAACCCAAACGCTCCGCGACTATTTTGCTGACCGTCGTATTGCCGCAGCCGCTCTTCCCCGACACCGCTATTTTAATATCTTTCCTCATAATTCCACCCCCTCCCCCTTACTCAACATTCCTCAACTGTTCCCGTATATTTTCAAGCGATTCCTTCATATCCACCACGGCGCGGCTCACCTCCAGTATAGCGCTTTTTGAGCCGATGGTGTTAATTTCGCGGTTAATTTCCTGACAGAGAAAATCGAGTTTCTTTCCGGGCCTTTCGTTCTTCGCGGTCTCCGCCCTGAATTCGGCAAGGTGGGAAGAAAGCCGCGAGATTTCTTCAGAGACCGTATACTTCATTAACAGTACGGCCGTTTCCGCAAGGATGCGGTTGTCGTCAATAACGCCATCGCCGACAAGTTCCTTAAAACGTGTTTTGATATTTTCTTTAATGGAATTTTCAAGAGCGGGAATGTGAGCCGCGACGGTTTGCAATGAAACCTCGATCTT
>JAISSH010000084.1 GCA_031273265.1 Treponema sp. | reverse complement strand
TATTTATCCCCTGCAACCAGTAGATAAAGAATATACATTTGGTTATTTTTTTTAATGAACTACTTGTATAAGTTTCTACTATTTGTTATATTTTAGGGAAAATCAGCCCATGTGAGATTCTTGGGTGCAATAAGGAGTATTTTGTAAAAAATCCCCAAAGTGCAAAACTAGCCGTCACTTTTTCTGCAATTCTCTGACTCTTTCGGTAACGGTTTTTTCAAACTGTCTGAAATCGCCCGCTATTTCCTGATACAGTCGCTCTATTGATTTGTTGTAACCGGGTATAAATGTAACGGCGTTGGTCGTGAACAATTCGGGGGTGTCAATGCCGAGTGCGCCGGCTATTCTGGCAAGCATTCGCGGGGAGGGGTATTTTTTACTTGTTTCTATCATTCCGATATGCGTTGTCGATGTATCAGCCTTTTCTGCAAGTATTTCCTGTGAAAACCCTCGAATTTTCCGGTAGTTTTTTATATTTTGGGCTAAAAGTTCCCTTATATCGGTCATTTACCCGCCTATCATCTATTAGGTTATTTTAGACAAATTTGTTTATTTTTTATCATCTAATAAGTACTTTCTATAACCTAACAGTATATGTGTAATCCAAGAGATTATTTTTTTTTGAAAATAAGGGGATATGTTTAAATTGGAGGCTAAATTATGAAAAAGGCATTATTTTGTATTTTTACGGCATTTGCCGTAAGCGTGGGTCTTTTTGCCCAACAACCGGTGGTTGCGGTTGCCCCTTTTAATGCAATTTCAGGCATCAGCGCGGCGGATGCGAACATGATAACCCGCGTGTTCACAATCAGGCTTGGCAATACACAGAAAGTCGGTTTTGTAGACCGTTCTATAGTTGAACGAGTTCTTAGCGAACACCGCTTTCAGGCGGGAGACTGGTCAAACGCAGAGAAAACCGCCGAACTGGGAAAGGCGTTAAACGCGGATTGGATTGTACGGGGCGAACTGGAAAAGTTTGGAAACAATATCCTGATAACGGTACAGTTTTATGACATACAAACTTTTCGCTTTATGAGCGGCGCTGATCTTCGTATTGCCAATGTGGATGCGGCTTATGACAATATGGACCCGCTGGTGAATAAGCTGGTGGAGACGATTGCCGCTAGTGGATCAAAACCAAGACAGCAGAGCGGTGGCGCTTCCGCATATTATGGGACATGGCTGCAACGCTCTGGCAGTATTACAGCTACATTGATTATTGATTCAAATAGAGTTACTATAAGGAGATCAGATGGCGGTTATATTGTAATCTCGAATTGCACATGGACGGCTGAAAACAACATCGATGAAAAAACCCTTAAAGACTATCCCAGAGGTTTTAAGGTTTCTGGTATAGTAACTGATTATAAAAGATTAGACCATAAAAGATTTGTGCCAGTGTATTTTTTTATACATAGTAGCGATAGAAATAAAATATACATATATCGTACACCTAATAGTAAAAGCGAAATACAAAAGGAGAATTGGAAAATTGGGGAAAAGCAAAGTGAAATTACTTATTAAAAAATATATTTGTTTTTTATATATAACCATTTTCAGCATTACCACTATTTATGCAAACGATCTAACCGGCGCATGGACGGCAACAGTCGAACAAAACCGCTCCTTCGACACTTACAAAATCAACCTCACCGCAGACGGACGCTGTACCGTCAAAGTAAGCAACGACAGCGCGGAGCAGGAAACATCGGGGAACTGGTCGTGGGACGGCACACTCTTCAAGCTGACCGCCAGATTCAGGAACAACAAACTTTCCTACCTGCCGAACATTCAATGGTCAAGCGTGGTCAACTTTACCGCCGACAATAATTCTTTCAACATTCTTGGCAAAATAGCAACTAACGGCTCACAGGCGCGGATTACTTTTTTCAGGCAGGACGGCTTTGACGAAGATTTTAATCAAAAAGTCATACCGCAAATTTTTGCCGACCTAAGCAAAGACATTCCCCCGCGCTCGCGCCTTGCCATTGTCGGCATTGATTCGCCCAATCCCAATGAATCGGCATTTTATGTCAACGAGATGACGCTTCAATTTGTCAATTCAAAAAATTTCACCGTTGTTGACCGCAGTAACATTGACGCGGTACTTACCGAACAGAATTTTCAAATGTCAGGCTACGTTGACGATGACGCCTTTGTCTCAATCGGGAAATTTCTCGGAGCGACGGTGATTATTACCGGAAATATCAGCGGAACAGGTTCTCAAAAGCGAATGGTCATCAAGGCGATTGATGTTCTAACTTCCAAAATACTGTCGATGGTATCAACGGCGTTGTAGAGGACGGCAAATAAACAAAAAAATGGATTTACATTATCATTATTTCCGGTATAGAATTAATGATGATAAAAAAACATAAGACAGGAAAATTAACGGCTGTCGCGCTTTTTCTGGCTTTTCTTGCGGTATCCTGCGCCTCAGGCGGTGGAAGCTCGGATGGGGGAAAGTCTGTTTCCCCTGTAACAATCACTGTGGATACAACTGTCCGTCATCAGTTTGTAAGAGGTTTCGGCGGAATGTCGAACGCGTGGTCTTCCCCTTTAATGACAGAATACGACGTTACGACAATGTTCGGCGAAAACGGGCTTGGCTACAACATTTTAAGAATCATGCTTTACCCCGAAAAAGAACAATGGGAAGCGATTATTCCGGTGGCGAAAAAAGCCAAGAGTTACGGTGCAATAATTCTCGCAAGCCCATGGACTCCGCCGGCGGAAATAAAAAGCAACAAATCGAAGATAGGCGGAACCCTGCCACGGAGCAGTTTCGCCGCCTATGCCGCGCATCTTCGTTCCTTTGTGGATTACATGGCGGCTAACGGCGTAAAAATCGACGCTGTTTCGTTTCAAAATGAACCGGATATTAGCGTCAGTTATGACAGTTGCGACTGGTCTTCCAGAGATATGATGGATTTTGTTATTAACTACGGCAGAGAAATCGGCGATGTATTAATAATCCCCGGAGAACCTTACCAGTTCAACCGTGCTTTTTATAGCCCTATGCTTAACAGCTCTGAAGCCGTTGTTAAATTTGATATTGTCGGCGGGCATATTTACGGCGGAGGACTTTCGTCCTTTCGTTCAGCTTCGGAAAAAGGCAAGGAAGTCTGGATGACAGAACATAATTTTAACACGGAAAGCAACTACGATTATGATTCGACATGGCCTGCCGCTATGGAATTTGCAAAAGAAATCCACGACTGCATGAATGCCGATTTCAACGCCTACATCTGGTGGTATCTCAAGCGTTTCTACAGCATGATAGGCGACGATCAATACAACACTGACGACGGTGAAGTATTGAACAGGGGCTATGTAATGTCCCATTACGCGAAATATGCCACAGGCAAATACCGGGTAGACGCGCAAAAAAGCGGGTATTCTCAGGTTGTGGTTACGGCTTATGAAGGCGAGAACGAAATTTGCGTGGTAATGATCAACATGGGTACGAGTCAATCCGACGCGACAATAATACTGCCCGATCAATTTGAACGCGCGAGCGCGGCGGAGACCGATGAAAATGGCGCAATGAAGGAAAAATCCGTGAACATGAGAAAGGGCGAGAATACAGCGAAACTTCGCCTTGCGCCGAAAAGCATAGTTTCCGTAAGGTTTGAAAAGTAAGGCGAAGTAGAGACGGCGTATTCCCTAACCTCTCTTTCTCGTGTAAAATACCCCCATGTCAGAATTAACAGAATATCAAGGAAAAGCAACGATGGAGAAAATTACCTCGCTGGCGAAACGGCGTGGGTTTGTGTTTCAGTCATCGGAGATTTACGGAGGGCAGAACGGGGCGTGGGATTACGGACCGCTCGGCATTGAATTGAAGAACCGGATCGCCGGCGCGTGGTGGAAGGAAATGACGCGGCTTCACGACAACATCGTGGGGCTGGACGCGGCTATTTTGATGCACCCGCGCACTTGGGAAGCGTCGGGACATGTCGAAAATTTTACCGATCCGCTTGTCGATTGCAAAAAGTGCAAGTCCCGTTTTCGGGCGGATCAAATCCCACAGGAAAACCTCGCGGCGAAAGAATGCCCCGACTGCGGCGGCGAACTGACCGACACCCGCAAATTCAACCTGATGTTCAAAACGCACATCGGACCTGCGGAGGACACGGCGAGTATCATCTACCTGCGCCCCGAAACCGCCCAGGGGATATACGTCAATTATAAAAACATCATTCAGTCCAACAGAATGAAAATCCCGTTTGGTATCGCGCAGATTGGCAAGGCGTTCCGCAACGAAATTGTTACCAAGAACTTTATTTTCCGCACCTGCGAGTTTGAGCAGATGGAGATGCAGTACTTTGTAAAGCCCGGCACGGACGAGGAATGGTTCGCCGATTGGCGCAAACAGCGCTGGGCGTACTATGAAAAACTTGGCGTTAAAATGGATCACCTGCGCTGGCATCAGCACGGGTCGGACGAGCTTGCGCATTACGCGAAAGACGCCTACGATATCGAGTACCTGTTCCCGATGGGCTGGCGCGAACTTGAGGGCGTTCACAACAGAACCGACTACGACTTGAATCGGCACACCGAATACTCCGGCAAGGATTTACAGTACATCGATCAGGACAACAACAACGAG
>JAISSH010000054.1 GCA_031273265.1 Treponema sp. | reverse complement strand
CTTTACCATCGCCTGATACGGCTCGTCAACTTCCTTGTCGATTATTTTGAACAGTCCCTTGCTCAAAGCTTCATCGCGCGACATTTCTTTTATGTCTTTAACATTGTTTACTTCTTCTATTATACCGACATCGTGTGGCGGAATTACCTGCGAACCGTCGTTCCAGTACGCCTTGTAGCCGTTGTACTGCGCCGGGTTGTGGCTTGCCGTAACGACTATGCCTGTATCACAGCCAAGATGACGAATGGCGAAGGACAATTCCGGCGTGGGACGAAGCGATGAAAAGAGAAAAGTTTTTATTCCGTTAGCCGCAAATATCAACGCTGAGGCTTCGGCAAATTCCGCCGAATAGTGACGGCTGTCAAAAGCGATGACCGCCTTTAGCCCTGCATCGCCTGACGCGGCGGCTTTTTTGGGAAACGTCTTTATAAGGTAGGAAGCCAGCCCCTGCGTGGCGCTTTTTACCACAAGGGTATTCATGCGGTTATAGCCGCCGCCGATTACTCCGCGAAGTCCGCCCGTGCCGAACTCAAGGTTTTGATAAAAGCGGTCGGCAAGCTCTTTCTCAGCCGCCTCTCCGCTTTCCGCAAGCAGTTTTTCAACTTCCTGCCTGAAATTAGCGTCCTTTTCTTTGGCGATATAATCTTTCGCTCTTTCTTTAATTTGGGAAATGTTTAATTCACTCATAAAGAAAAGTTTATCCTATTTTTGGAAAAAAGACAAGATTTGTAAAAATCTTACAAGGCGGACTGTCCTGATAGACTTGGCTTTTTTAGAATTTTTCCATATATTATAAATATACAGAATAAATAAAACATACGGAGGATTTGTATGTCTTTGGTTAAAACGGAAATTACTCTAAAAAATACAGAAGATAAGATGAAGGCGAAGCGCGGGGTCATCAAAGAAACGGAAATCAGGCAGATTACCGTGAACGCGCTGGTTGACACCGGGGCATGGACTCTTGTTATAAATGAAGAAATCAGGGAAAAACTCGGGTTAGAAATATTAGGCTCGGATTCAGGAACTCTCGCCGATGGAACAAGCACCGAGTACAATGTAGCAGGTCCTCTGGATGTTAATTGGAAAAACCGGCGTGTCACCTGCGACGCCCTTGTACTGCCTGATGCCGATGATGTACTACTGGGCGCTATTCCTCTTGAAGCGATGGACTTAACTGTTAACCCCCGCAGAGAACTTGTAGGAGCCCACGGGGATCAAATACTGCATAAAATATATTAATCTCCCCGCCTATTTCTTCGGTAAATAATGACGCAGTTTATCAATAAGCTCCTCAAAATCAAGCGGCTTGCCGATGTGGTTGTCCATGCCGGCTTCGAGGCATCTTTCGATGTCTTCGCGGAACACGTTGGCGGTCATGGCGATGATGCGGATGGTCTGCGCCTGCGGGACGTTAAGCGCCCTGATTTTCTGCGTCGCTTCATAGCCGTCCATTTCGGGCATTTGTAAATCCATAAAAATCATGTCGTACCTGTACGGCTGTTCGCTGAACATGCGGACGGCTTCCCTGCCGTTTTCGGCGCAGTCAATTTCAATCTGAGTCGGTTCAAGCAGGGCTTTTACAATTTCGCGGTTTATATCCACGTCTTCGACAAGCAGAATGCGCCATCCCGCGAAAAGCCCTTCAATCTTTTTCTGCACTTCCTCAATTTTTTTCTGATTGATGCCGAGAGCCTCGTTGATAATATCCGCGACATGCGACGGGAACAATGGCTTGGACAGAAATTTATCAATACCCGCTTTTCTTGCTTCAGCTTCGATTACCGTCCATTCGGCGGCGGTGATCATTATCACAACAGATTTTGCGTCACCGTGACGCGATTTTAATTCAGAGGCAAGCTGCATTCCGTCCATGCTCGGCATCCTCCAGTCCACAAAGTAAATATGATAATGCCCGTTTTTTTCCAAAAGACGCAGAGCTTCCTCCCCGCTTATCGCAGTATCACACTGTACTTTAAACTCATGGGAAATTTCCCTGAAGTATTCCAGAATATTTTTATCGTCGTCTACCGCCATGATACGGACATTGCTTAAATTTACATCGGGCGATAAAAGCCCCTTATGCTCCTTTACACCGCGTTTCAGCCGAATGGTAAAAGAAAAAGTCGATCCTTTGCCGGCTTCCGACTCTACCCAAATTTTACCATCCATCATTTCTACAATGCTTTTGGAAATCGCAAGCCCCAGCCCCGTACCGCCGTACTTGCGCGTCGTGCTTGTTTCCGCCTGTTCAAACGAAGAAAACACGCGTTCCTGCTGTTCGGGGCTTATGCCGATGCCGTTATCTTTCACAGAAACCTGAATGGCGCAGACGCCGTTCGTTTCTTCCAGAAGCTGCGCTTCAAGATGAATTGATCCGTCTTCGGGAGTGAACTTGACCGCGTTTCCAAGCAGGTTTGTTATCACCTGCGCGATGCGCTGATCGTCTCCGATTACCGTTTTGGGAATCAAACTATCGATGCGAATCGTGAACTTTTGATGCTTTTCATCAATACGGAAGTTGACGACATTGGCAACGCGCTGAAGCATTTTTTCAAAATTAAATTCGGAAGGCGAGAGTTCAAACTTGTTGGCTTCGATTTTTGACATATCCAAAATGTCGTTGATTACGCCGAGCAGGTGGTTCGATGCGTCCTGTATTTTTGAAAAGCAGTGATCCTTCCGCTCAACATCGCGGGAAGTTTTCCCAATTGTCGTCATACCTATTATCGCGTTCATCGGCGTCCGTATCTCGTGACTCATGTTCGCGAGGAACGCGCTCTTGCGCTGGCTCTCCCTGTCGGCTTTGCTTCGCGCCCCGTCAATGCGTATAAGTATGATGATAAGAGCCATCGCGAAAACAGCGCCCAGCGCGATAAGGACCGCCGCTATATTTGTAAGGCTTTGATAGAATGGACCTTCCGCCGTAACAAGACCTACAAACCAGTTGTTTGAAAGTTTGCGGAAAAAAACAATTGATCTATTGCCTGTATAATTAACCACAGAGCCTTCGGAAACATCTCTGCCTGCAATCAATTCTTTCGCAAAGACTCTAACGGGGATTGATATGTCCCTGAAATCCTTGCCGATAAAATCAGGGTTTGGATGGGCAAGCGTTATCATATCACTGCTTACCAAAATTCCGTAGCCGCCGCGCTCTAGGGCTGTTTCGACAATTCTTTCCCCGATAACGTCAATTATCAAACGCATACAGATAACGCCCAGACGGTTTCCGTCGTCGTCATAAATACAAAGCGAATATACAAGAATATTCTCATGGGTAAGTTCGTCGTTGTACCCTACCCCTTCCACTATTTTGCCGTCTGCGGCAACGGCGTTCCGATACCAGGGAGTTTCCACAGGATTAATATCAAACGTAAATTCCCACTGAGAATCTTCAATGAACCTTTCCTTTTCCGGCAATACGTCAAAATAACCGAAAAGCCCGTCAAACCCCGAAAGCCTTTGATTGTCCGAAAGCAAATGTCTGGATAAATCTACAAAATATTCTTTA
The DNA here is from genome assembly GCA_031273265.1 of Treponema sp. Classification (GTDB taxonomy): domain Bacteria; phylum Spirochaetota; class Spirochaetia; order Treponematales; family Breznakiellaceae; genus WQXQ01. The sequence goes on along the minus strand of JAISSH010000054.1, from coordinate 22,661 downwards.
ATTACTTTCGAGCCGCTGCCGCGCATTATCGCGATTCGCACCGTTCTTGAAAAACCCATCAAGTAGGTCTTGGGATAATTCAGCTCGTCCTCAATTTGGGTCTGCACAAGGGAAAGCACGTTTTCCGCGTTTCTCACCAAATTGTCATGCATAATGTCGCGCATAAAAAAGTAGCTCAAAATGATCATCGCCGTAAACGCCAAAGCGGTGAACATCAACTGGGCGTACAGCGACCTGTTTGGAATCTCCCGTGCCGACTTCATCAAAACTCCTTAAAAAACCCTTTCAATTATATTTAAAATATAATAGAAGTATACTATACTAACATTGTAATTTTTTCGAGTTTTTTTGCTAGGTGGAGGTTTTGTTTCCGCGATGCGGAAACTTCGATTAACTTCACCGCTCACGCGGTGTAAAGGTGGTTTTATCGTGTCTGTATCATTATTTGGTCGATCCTTTCTGACATTGTTGGATTTTTCACCTGAGGAAATTCAATATTTGTTGAATCTTTCCAAAAAGGTTAAAAAAGAAGCGAAAAGCGGCAAGGTTTTCCGGCGCTTTCAGGGCAAAACCCTCGCCATGCTTTTTGAAAAACGCTCCACCCGCACCAGATGCGCTTTCGAGACCGCTTTCGGCGAGGAAGGCGGGTATCCCGTTTTTCTCTCTACTCAGGACATTCATCTGGGTGAAAAGGAAGCTCTTGAAGACACAGCCCGCGTTATGGGAAGAATGTTCAGCGCGATTCAGTTCCGCGGTTTCAGGCAGGAGACCGTGGAAATTCTGGCTAAATTTTCACAAAAGCCGGTGTACAACGGACTGACAGACCTCTATCACCCGACGCAGGCTCTGGCGGACTTTATGACGCTGGAGGAAAATTTTGGCGCGGTAAAGGGCAGAACGCTCTGCTATGTGGGCGACGGACGCAACAATGTGGCGCGCTCTCTCATGGTGATCTGCGCCAAACTGGGAACGCATTTCACGGTGATAACTCCGGCTGAACTTAATCCCGACAACGAACTGCGCCAAAAGTGCGCCGTTTTTGCCCAGACATCCGGCTCTGTCATCACCGTTACTCCAAACATTGTCGCGGTAAAAGGCGCGGATGCCATATATACCGACGTCTGGACTTCCATGGGCGAAGAAAGCAAAAGAGAGGAACGTCTGCGGCTCTTAAGTCCGTATCAGGTGAATCAGACGCTGATGGGCATGACCGGCAAGAGGGACGGCATTTTCCTGCATTGTCTTCCGGCGGTCAGGGGCGAAGAAGTAACTTCCGACGTGATTGACGGTCAACAGTCAAGGGCGTGGGACGAAGCGGAAAACCGCAAACACACGATTAAAGCGGTAATGCTGGCGACCCTGCTGAAAAAAGTTTAAATAACGGCGCGCGGAGACGGAGGATCATGGACACCGGGCTTAAAATCTACACGGACGGCGGCTGTCTGGGCAATCCCGGACAAGGCGGCTGGGCGTATGTAATGTTACTGGAAACTTTTCAGGGCGAAAAAATAATCGCGCAGAATAAGGGCGGGGAAAAAGACACGACAAACAACAGGATGGAGTTAACCGCCGTCATTTCCGCGTTACGCGCACTTAAAGCCATGAACGATGTCCCGCATAAAGCGACGCTTTACACGGATTCCCAGTATGTGCAAAAAGGCATCACGGAATGGATACAGACATGGAAACGCAATTCATGGAAAACCAGCGACAAAAAGCCGGTTAAGAACAAAGACCTGTGGACGGAGCTGGACTCCCTCGCCGGAGAATTTTCGGTAAACTGGGAATGGGTCAAAGGACACGCGGGAAACCGCTACAACGAGCTTTGCGACAGAATGACGCAGGAAGCCATCAGCTCTCTGTAATATTCAAAAGGGAGCGGTCTATGCCTTCTCTGGCAAAGCCGCGGACAATAATCTGAAAAATATTTTTCATCTCATTCATAATGAAGGGAGATTTCCTGTCTTCAGTCCTCATACGCGCGGCGTTTTCCACCGTAACAGAAAACATCGAAAGCAAAAAACGAGTCGCCAGGAGGGAATCCAGATTGGGATCAAAAACTCCCTCCGCCTTGCACTGGTCGATAGTCTCCCTCATTGAATTAAGAATGGCGTCTACATTGGGAGATTCACTGCGTTCATCAAGAGAGATAAGGGGCAGTCCCGGATTCATAAAATTCCGCACCTGAAAAATAATTATCATCTCGTCAAGGTTGCCAAAAAGTTTCTCGTAACCGCTCCAGAAACATTTAAGAGCCGCCATTCCGGTAACCCCGGGTTCCAAAAAGAGTTTTGATTGATCGATGAAACCGCGCGCCGCTTCCTCACAAATTTCATTCAGCAGAATTTCCTTGCTGGAAAAATACAGGTAAACCGTAGCTTTGGAAAGTTCCGCCTTGCGGGCAATATCCTCCATGCTTATATTCTGAACCCCCTGCGAAAGGATCAGTTCTCTGGCGCAGTTAAGAATCATCCTGCGGCGTTCGTCTTTTTCTCTTTCTCTTCGTTCTGATATTCCCATGGTAATATATTAGACAAAAATGATAAAAAGTTCAATAACTTAACACACTTACAGGCGGGCTGTACAAAAAATATAAGCTAATCCCGCAGTGGGTTTATTTATCCTATAATAATTATACGAATCTTAAAAAATGTCTAATAATTATACATGGTGTCATTGAAAGTCTGCTAAACATGCTGTATACTATTATTATGAGTTTGCGAAACTGTCTTAGGGACACCGCAAACACCAAAACAAACAATTTTTAGGAGGGTTTTTATGAAAAAGAAAGTATTTTTAGGAATAATAGCGTTAATTGTCGCATTTTGTTTCATAGGCTGCGGAGACAGTGATGATCCGCCGCCTGACGCTACGCTCAACGAAACGGGAAAAACGATAAAAGTAACGGGTATTACAGATGTTACACTAGTCGGCGGCGCCATTTTGAAAAAAGAAGAAGCAAATTATCCTGATACTGTAGTCGCTGTTGGTTTTAATCAGAACGGAACATTCACTTTTATTAAAGGAAGCGCAACTTACGACGAAGAAGAGGGGCTTTCAAAGCCACAATATGACATTACTAAACCTTGGAACGACGCCGGCAAATATTACATTGTGTTGTCAACTAAAACTAACGGTACAGGAGACCTGTATTTTTACACCGACGGCGAAGAAATAATTAATATCCAAGGAATTGCGGATGCAATAAGTGAAGAGGATGATTTTGATATTGATAATTTTGATCTTGCAGAATTTGACCTTAAGGAATATATCAACTATGTTGAATTCACCTTTACAACCGCTAAAGACGTCACGATTCCCTGGAGTAAGTTCAGTAAAATACCTAATACTGAAGATGATCTTGATGCTATAAAGACTGCAATCAAAGATGTCCTTGATGGTGATGACGACGGCGAAGGTGGTGGCGGTGACGATGGTAACGGCGATGACGAAGATGGAACAGAAATAGACGGATAACCGTAATTTTTCCCGCTAATTAACGAAAGGCCCCGGACTGACGGGGCTTTTTTTATATAAACCGCCAGCCGGCGGCTATTTTTAAGGCGGGTCCGCTGGTAAGTCCGCTGAGTTTGGGGTTTGAATCGCCAGACAATGATTTCATCGTTTCAAGATTTTTGGTTTCGTAGGAAGTCATCAACCTGAAGCCGTAGAGCAGTTCCGTACGCAGGAATAAATTCCCGGTCAGGAAAAAATCAAGCCCGCCACCCAGATTGATCCACATTGAGTTCCAATCGCTCTGTTTATAGGCTTTGTTGTCCTTGTCTTTTTCCCGAATACCGTCGGTGCGTTTATAAACATACCCATCGGGCTGGGTGCGTTTCTGGCTCAGGGATATACGGTAATCAAACCCCAAAAGAGGGAAAAAGATGAGCCGCTCATTCAGTTTAAAGGGGTACTTTCCCAAAATACTGAAACCGAGAACGGATTCCCAGCCTTTGCCGCTCAGATCGGGAACGCTATTTAAACCTTCAATATCCACTGTTTCTGTAAAGTCGTTTATTCCATTCTGAAAAAACACGCTGAATATGCCGTATGACGCGTCTAAAAAAGCGTAAAAACCGTAATTGAACTGGTTCATTTTTTGGGTCGCGTCAATTTTTATATGATTGCCGTCCTTTTCCCCGTCAGCCGAAAGGGTATATCTGGTAAAAGCCCCGCCTAAAATGCCGCCCGCCCCTGCGCTGAGGGAAAAATCAGCCCCAAAAGCCGCAGCCGCAGATAAAACAAGAAAAAACGCGCAAATTTGCCTTTTCATCGCGTTATTCTAACATATACAAAAATAAATGTACAGTCATTATTTAAACAGATTTTTAAAAACGTATAGTTTATATATTGACTTTGTTGTTTTCTCTATTTATTATATAGGCAATATATTTTGGGAGGCTTGATTATGAAGAAAAAGACCTTTATAACTCTTGCGTTTTTAGCAATATCCTGTACTTTTTTTATTACCGGATGCGATGATGACGAGGAAGAACACACCGATCCGTCGTTTCTGATAGGAACATGGTCAAATGAAAAGGCGACCTTTACAATTGATAAAAATTATGAATTTGCCTGCGATATATCGAGTCCATTTAAGGCGAAAGTTTATGGAAAGCTTGATCCTAACGGTACAGACATGGGTCCTAATGATTATATATTAAGGAACATGAAAGCTGAAAAAGACGGCGTACCAGATGATTCTTACACCGAAGGAAACGCTACAATTAGAAAGGATATTGCCAATTTTCAGAACATTGTAGGAACTCTTACACCCAGTTCTGACAAAAGGCAATTCACTTTTAAATCAACTAATTTTGCTGCCGATGCTTTTTTCGGCGGAACTTATAACAAACAATGATCAACCGGGTCTGCCCGTACTTAGGTTTCTTTCCCGCTTTACACAAACGCGTCCTTTGATATATACTAAAATCATTAAAATTATCCCTATATCAGGGTTGGAAAGGAGGGTACACATTTGATTAGACCAGTCGTAAAATTAATCGCGGCGTTGAACGGCAACGTTAAAAAAAGCCAGATTGCCGCGGGGATCGCGTGGGGGCTGCTGTTGGGGCTGGTTCCGATGGGCAACTTTTTCTGGATTGTGCTGTTTTTAGTTTCTTTTTTCTTTACCCACCATCACGGTTCAAAACTTGTCGGTATGTTTGTGATCAAGATCCTTTCGCCGCTTTTCGCGCCGGCAATTGACGTTCTTGGTTGGCAAATTCTTCATATAGACGCGTTACAGCCTCTATTTACATCAATGTACAATATGCCGTTTGTGCCTTTTACAAAATTCAACAACACCCTGGTAATGGGGGGGCTTATCGGAGGAGCGGTTCTTTGGACGCCGTTTTTCTTTCTCTTCATGGCGTTGATTCCGCTTTACCGGAAGCATATAGCCGCCAGAATCAGAAATTCCAAAATTGTAAATAAAATTTTGAAATTCCCATTGTTCAGAATAATTGATAAAGCTATTTCTTCAAGTTAGGAAAAGGAGCAGTACATGGAAGATAATAATAAATCGGCGAAACCGGGAAAAGCGCCCGGTTCATTAAAAAAACCGATTAAAGAAGAAAAGTTTCAAAAACGTTATGTAAACGCCATAGAACACCCGGGCGATAAAACTTTTTTTACTGAATGTTTTGAAAAACAGGGAGAAAATTACGTTATACGCAATAACCTGAGCGTAGAAGACGTAAAAAAAATAAAAGTTATTTTAAAATGGGTAAATAAAAACCGCAAGGGCGCGATAAAAGTTGTTCCTCTCCTCTTTGCTGGAGCGGTTGTCGCCGCCCTTATCCTTTTCTTTGCAATTTTCGCCAATCCCCTGCTGGGACGCGCGATGGAATTGGGGCTTGAATCGGCTTTTGAAGGAAAGTCGGACGTGCGCGGTTTTCATTTAAGCCTGATAAAGTTCAGCATCAATATCAAAAGCGTTACGGTGGCAAACCGCGACGCGCCCATGACAAACCTTTTTGAACTGGGCAAAATAGTCATCCGCCTGAGACCTGCGGCTGTTCTGCGCGGAAAAGTTTACATTGAGGAAATTCGCGCTGACAACATTCAATTCGGAACGGAGAGAAAAACATCCGGCGCGCTTCCGGCAAGACCGCCCAAGGAAAAACCCGTAAAGGAAAAAACGGAAAGCGAAGGACCGCCGATGATCGATTTGGCGAATTTCGACGCGATGGGTCTTTTGAATCAGGAGTACGATAAACTCACTACGCCAAAACTTTACGATGAGGCGATAAACACCTACAATGAAACTCTTACCAAGTGGCAGGGACAGGTTGACGCGACAAAGGCAAAAGCCGAAGAAATTAAAACGCTTTCCCAACCTTTGATCAATTTAAATACAAGCAGTATACGCGATATAAATACCATCAGAACTACGGTACAGGATATCAACAAAATGGTAACAACCGTACAAAGCGCGGCGGACGACGCGGGGAAAATGGTAAGCGGACTGGAAGCCGATATTAACACCGCCCGCCAGCTTGAACAAAATGCGCGTAACGCCCTTACCAATGACATAAATTATTTAAAGTCATTTATTGATTTAGGAGGAGGCGCTGCGTTTGCCGCTCTGGAACCGTATATACGCGACATACTGTCCAATTCGGCAAATCAATATCTTGATTACGGTCTTATGGCTCTTGAAGCTCTGGAAAAAGTAAAAGGCATGTCGGAATCAAAACCAAAAGAAGAGAAACCAAAAAAAGAAAAGAAAGTAAAACAACCCGCATTTAAGGGACGCGACGTGCCATTCCCTGTCAGATCATATCCTCAATTTTATCTGGGTACTCTCGCATCAAGCATTACACAGGGTTCATGGAAAGGAGCTTTTGATCTGAGCAATGTAAGTTCCGATCCAGAGCTTACATGGAGACAAACAAACAAACCTATTTTACTTACGCTTGAAATAACCGAAGTCGGCGGCGGTCTGCAGAGGCGGGTAGACTTTAACGGTAAAGCGGACTTCAGGGCAAATCCGCCGGAAAAATTCAACGCTGTCGCGACGGCAAGCAGTTTCCCGGTAAGTTTGGGAGATCAACTGAGCAAGGCGGGAATAAACGGTTTTACCGGCAATTCAGATTTTTCAGTTTCCATGATCGGACATAACGACAACAGCGTTTCAGCCAAGGGCGATATTAAAATCACACAGGCAAAACTGATAAATCCAAAGGGTACTATAGCCGAAGCCGCGGCGACAGCGGTCAGCGAAGCCGAGCGAATCGACATAGGCATTCAGTATACGCACAGGGTAAATGAGAACGATACATTTAAAATCACCACCAATATCGCGGATTTAATCGCGCAGGTACTCAAGCGCACCGCCGAAGCCTACGCTAAAAAGGCAATGGACGAAATTGAAAAAGCGTTACGCGACAGAATTAGTCAATACATCGACGGCAGGTTTGCTTCCAAAGATGACATTGACGCGCTGTTGAGAGTCGCGAGAGGCGATAAAGCCGCAATGGATCAGGTAAAGAACTCTCTCAATAACAAGCAGAACGAATTTGAACAAAGACTCAAAAACATAGGAGACGCCGCGATGAACGAAGCGGCGAGTCAGGCGCAGCAGGCGGGTAAAGACCTTTTACAGGGAAATGCTCCGTCTATGCCGAGCACTCCGTCTCTGCCAAGCAATCCGTTCGGCAGGCGCTGATAAAACATGGCTCTTAACTGCGGTATAGTTGGACTTCCCAATGTCGGGAAGTCCACTATATTTTCCGCCTTAAGCTCCGCCGCGGCGGAAGCGGCGAACTATCCTTTCTGCACAATCAAACCCAATGTCGGAATAGCCGGAGTTCCCGACTCGCGGCTGGATAAACTGTCGGCTCTTTTTAAACCTCAGCGGACGATTCCGGCGAATGTGGAATTTGTCGATATAGCCGGACTTGTAAAGGGCGCTTCAAAAGGGGAAGGTCTTGGCAACCAGTTTCTTTCCCACATTCGCGAAGTGGCGGTTTACGCGCACGTTGTCCGCTGTTTTGAAGACGGCGATATTATCCATGTTAACAACAAAGTTGACCCGCTCTCCGATATGGAAACAATCGACATTGAGCTTGCGCTTGCCGATTTACAGAGCCTTGCCAAGCGGCGTGAACGCGCTGAAAAAATGTTAAAAGTGCAGACCGAAAAGAAAAACGCCGAAACTGTTCTTTCCGTTCTGGATAAAATCGAACCCGCTCTTGAAGACGGCAAGCCTATACGTTCAATCGGTTTAACCGAAGATGAAAAAGCCGCGATTTACGACTGCCACTTTATAACAGCCAAACTCCAGCTTTATGTTTGCAATGTCGATGAAGAAGGAATTCGCTCCATTGCCGCAGGCGGGTCGGGGAACGCCCACGTGGAAGCCGTCCAAAAACGGGCGGTTGCGGAAGGAACAACGGCGGTCTGTATCTGCGGCAAATTCGAGGCGGAACTTTCCGGCATAACCGACACGGAGGAAAAACTTGCTTTCCTTGAAGAACTTGGTCTTAAAGAACCGGGTCTTTCCGCCCTGATTCGCTCTGCGTACCAGCTTCTTAACCTTCGCACATTTTTCACCGCAGGAGAGGACGAATGCCGCGCATGGACAATCAGGGCGGGAGACACAGCGCCCAAAGCCGCGGGCGTAATTCACACGGATTTTGAAAAGGGCTTTATAAAAGCCGAAGTCTACTCCTGCGACGACATTTTTAATTACGGCACTGAAGCGAAAATCAAAGAAGCCGGAAAATACCGCGTCGAAGGAAGGGACTATGTTGTTCAGGACGGAGACGTGATGTTTTTCAAGTTCAATGTGTAGCCTCTGCCCCCGCCGGACGCTTGTAAAAAGCGTATTATTTTGATAGAATTGTACAATGGTGCAACCGGAAACATTACAGAAGTATTCCCTTTTCGGCGGTTTGTTGAAGGAACAAATTGAAACCATCATGCCGCTCATGCAGTTGGAAAAATACGGTCCTAATGAAACCATAATTGCCGAGGGGAAACCAAACGACAAAATACATTTTCTCATTGAGGGGCAGGTAGCGGTATCCAAGAAAGACATACCTCTTTCCCGTTTCGGCGAGGGGGAGGTTTTCGGCGAAATGGAAGTCCTCGACGTGATGCCGGCGGTCGCTTCAATAAAGTCCATATCGCCGGTTACGTTAATGTCGGTCTCAAACAAGGGACTGCGCGAGATTTACAAGATAGACGTAAAAACCTTCTCTCTCATAATCATGAATCTTGCGCGCGACCTTTCGCGGAGACTGCGAAAAATGGATGAAAAACTGGCTTCGACAACGCCAACTTAATAAAGGCAGGAGAAATTATGATTTACAACCCTGAATGTGAATGTATGGACGGGCAGGCGCGGAAAAAACTTCAGCTTGCCGCTTTGAAAAATCTGGTGGAAACTGTGTACTCAAAAGTACCCTTCTACCGGGACAGGATCAATGATGCCGGAATTACCCCGCGGGATATTCACAGTATCGAGGATATTCAAAAATTACCCTTTACCTCAAAGGACGATCTGCGGGTCAATTATCCCTACGGCTTGCGCGCCTGTCCGCAGGACAGAATCGTGGAAGTTCACATGAGTTCCGGCACAACCGGAAAGCCGGTGGTCAACGAGTACACGCTCAATGACATCGACATCTGGCGGCAGTCCATGGCGAGAACTCTGGCGGGCGCGGGCTGTACGCGCGACGACATCGTTCAGAACTGCTACGGTTACGGACTTTTCACAGGCGGAGCCGGAGCGCATTACGGCGCAATGACTATCGGCGCGGAAGTTCTGCCCATGTCAAGCGGCAACACAGAAAGGCAGTTAATGGTTCTGCGCGATTTCGGATCAACCGCGCTCACCTGCACTCCCTCATACGCGCTGTACCTCGCGGAAGAAGCGGCGGAAGCCGGCATCGATCTTCGCAAACTTCCCATAAGCAAGGGCTGTTTCGGAGCGGAGCCGTGGAGCGAAAATATGCGCGTCGAAATTGAAGAGCGTTACGCGATGAAAGCCTACGATATTTACGGGTTGACAGAAATTATCGGACCGGGAGTCGCTTTTGAGTGCGAGGCGCAGAACGGACTGCACATTAACGAAGATTTTTTCTATCCTGAAATTATCGATCCGGCTACCGGAAAAGTTCTTCCCGCCGGAGAAAAAGGCGAGCTTGTCTTTACCACCCTCACCAGAGAAGGAACGCCTCTCCTGCGCTACCGCACGAGGGACATCACCCACTTTATTAGCGAACCCTGCTCCTGCGGACGCACAACCATACGCATGCACCGCCTCTTGGGACGCACCGACGATATGCTCATCATTCGCGGCGTCAACGTCTTCCCAAGCCAGATTGAACAGGCGCTGATTGAAATTGAAGGGACTGAGCCGCAGTACCTCATCATCGTAAACCGCGGCGAAAGCCATCTGGACGAAGTGGAACTGCAAGTCGAAGTCAAGAAAGAACTTTTCAGCGATGAAACGCGCGGTCTTGAAAATCTTCGCAGCCGCATCGAACAGACAATGAAGAGCAAACTGCAAATCAGTTTGAAGGTGAAACTTGTGGAGCCAAAAACGATTGAACGCTCCATCGGAAAAGCGAAAAGAGTTATCGACAACCGGAAAATTTAAGTTATAATTAAGGAGAGGTTTTGTTACCGCGTTGCGGTAACTTCGATTAACGTCGCCGCTCGCGCGGCTTAAAGAAGGTTTTGTTATGGGAATTAAACAAATATCGGTTTTTCTGGAAAATACCACGGGCAGGTTGAGCGAAGTTACAAAGACTCTCGCGGACGCGCAGGTAAATCTGCGGGCAATCAGCATCGCAGACACCGCGGATTTCGGCATCCTGCGCATTATCGCCGACAAGTCCGACAAAGCGGTTGACGCGCTTACTTCGGCGGGTTTTACCACCCGTCAGACCGACGTAGTAGCGGTGGAAATTGAAGACGTGCCGGGCAGTCTCGCGAAATTGATGGAGCTGTTCCGCCAGTCGCAGGTGAACATCGAATACCTTTACGCTTCTCTTGAAGGTCAGGTCGGAAAAGCAGTGGTGATTTTCAAACTGAAGGATCATGACAAGGGTCAGAAAATTTTAAGCGACAACGGCATTAAAATGGCGGACAAGTTCTGATGAAAATATTGATGGTCTCCAGTGAAGCGGTTCCGTGGGCGAAAACCGGCGGGTTAGCTGACATGGTTTCATCTCTTTCGATCAGCCTCGCGAAACTTGGGCACGAAGTAAAAGTCGTCATTCCGCGTTATTACCCCATTGACCGGAGCAAATTAAAACTGCTCCCCGGCGCGATGGGCACTCCTATGGGCGGCGGCATTGAGGAATGGAGCGCGGTTTACACAACCGATATGCCGGGCGTTGAAAAAGAAAATCCGGTAAAAGTTTATTTTATCGATCATGAAATATTTTTCGGCAGGGACGGCATTTACGGCAGTCCAACGGAAACCGACTTCATTGACAACTCGCGGCGTTTTATGTTTTTTTGCCGCGCCGCTTTTCAGCTTTGCAGAAAAATAAAATGGTTTCCCGACGTGCTTCACGCGCATGATTGGCCTGCCGCAGTCGCGCCTGTTTATTTAAAATTCGCCGAAAGAGTTCCCGGCAGTAAAAAAGGTTTTGAAAAAACCGTTTCAATCCTGACCATCCACAACCTCGGCTATCAGGGAATTTATCACAAAGACAATTTTGATTATGCCGGTCTTGGCTGGGACGTTTTTTACAACGCCGGTTTTGAAGACTGGAGCATGCTTAATATGCTGAAAGCCGGGCTTTACAGCGCGGACAAACTCAACACAGTTTCACCTAACTACGCCGAAGAAACAAAAACGCAGGCGCATGGTTTCCGGCTGGACGGAGTGCTTCGCTACCGTAGCGCCGATTATTCGGGAATTCTGAACGGCATTGACAATGATGTGTGGGATCCCGAAAAAGACAAATACATTCCCGAAACTTACTCGGCGGAAAACATGAAGGGCAAGGAAAAAGCGAAGGAAGCCCTGCAAAAAGAATTCGGTCTTCCAAAAAACGCCGATGTCCCCATTATCGGCATGGTAACGCGCCTTACGGATCAAAAGGGCGTCGGGGATCTTTTCGGTCCCACATACGGTTCGGCGTGGTCGATCTGCAGGGACATGGATATTCAATTGATTCTTCTCGGCTCCGGGGAGCACTGGTGCGAAAGTGAAATACACAGTCTCGCTTCCCGCCTTTCAAATTTCAAGGCAAGAATCGGCTACAGCGAAAAAACCAGCCACCTTATCGAAGCGGGCGCGGATTTTTTCCTTATGCCCAGCCGTTACGAGCCATGCGGCTTGAATCAGATGTACTCCCTCATCTACGGAACGCTTCCCATAGTGCGGCGCACCGGCGGACTTGCCGACACTGTGCAGAATTTCAACGAAAAAACAGGAGAAGGAACCGGCTTTTTATTCGACGAACTGAACCCGTCCTCAATTTACAACACGGTCGGCTGGGCGGTTTGGGCATGGTACAACAGGCGCAAAGACATCGAAGCAATGCGCCGGCGCGGTATGCGGCAGGATTTCTCATGGGAAAGCTCGGCGAAAAAATATGTTGAAATGTACGAACAGGCGCGCAAGGCGATGAGTATTAGGGAAACTGAACCGATAAAAACAACAGAGAAAACGCCAATGAAGCCGTTGGAAAAAAAGCCGGAAAAAGTTTCGGCGAAAACTCAAGAAAAAGCGCCGGAAAAAATTAAAACAAAAACCCCGGCGAAAGAGCCTGTGAAAAAAGCGCCGGCGAAAACGCCGTCAAAAGTTAAGGCGAAAACATCGGAGAAAACTGTGAAAGCGCCAAAAGCCAAAGCAAAAACTCAGGCGAAAGCGCCGACGAAAAAAGCGTCAGTGAAAACGTCAAAAAAATCGAAGAAAAAGGCGGCAAAGTAAATGGAAAAGAAAACATTAAAAGTAAAGGGTATGTCCTGCGAACATTGCGTAAAAGCGGTGAACAACGCGCTTACCGCTCTGGGCGCCGCTGATATTGCCGTTAATCTGAAAGAGGGAACCGCGTCATTCAGTCACGATCCATCGCTTGCGCCGATTGAAAAAATAAAAGCGGCAATAGCGGACGCCGGATTCGAGGCGAATTAAGGCGTTACCCCGCCGATAATTTTCAATCTGCCGTCGGTGACGGGACTGATCGGGTCTTTCTGCGCCCTGATGTATTCGGTTACAACATACGAAAGCAGGAGCGAAGTGTTGAAGTGATCGCCTGCCTGTTTCATTACTTCGTAACCGTCGCCGCCGCCAAGAATGTAATCGTTGGTGCAAAAACGGTAGGTTTTTTCCGGGTCTACGGGTTTGCCTCCGATAGTGAGTTCTGTGATCTTGCCCGCGCCGGAAGTTTTATCAACAGTATAGCGCACATCGCTTGAAAATTGGGGAAAGCCTCCGTTGCCCTGCGGAATCGTCGCGACAAAATCGAAAAGTTCAATAATTTGCGAACCTGTCATGGAAACGATGAAAAGGTAATTTTCAAACGGCAGTATTGTTAAAATTCGCTCCTGTGTAATTTGTCCGGCGGGTAGTTCCGCGCGGATGTTGCCGCCGTTATGGAAAACAAAGTCGATGTCCTGACCGCTGACAGTCCTGAAATACCAGGCGTTCGCGTCCGTGACCAAATTGCCAATCGCCGTTTCCTGATAACGGGTCAGGCGATTGCCGAAAACAAACGTCTCCGCCGCTTCTCCTATCTCTTCCTTCAGAGTGGAGTTGGCTTTTTCAATGTAGGGCTTAAGCATGGCGGTTACTTCAGGATCGGGACCAATTGGAATCGGCGTCCAGCTAAAACCGGCAAGCTTTCCGTTTTGTATAATCAGCCTTCCATAACCAACATATTTTCCCCATTCATTCGCGCTTATAATATACGCGCCGCCGGCTTCTTTCGGCTTGTCCATAAAACTATGGGAATGACCATCCACGATGATGTCTATTCCGGGAACCGCTCTTGCAAGTTCAATTGACGTTATGTGATCCGCAGTTTCCTTCACGTCTCCAATGTGAGTGAGTCCGATTACAATATCAACATTTTCTTTGTTACGCAAAATATCCACCGCTTCTCTGGCGGCTTCAATTTCATTTATAAACACAAGTGAGCTGTCAGGACTTGCGATAGTGAGGGTTCTAAGCGTTGTAATACCGAAGATTCCTACGGTAAAATTGCCGTAATCTTTTACAATATACTGATTGCCGCCAAGAAAAACGCCGTCTTTTGTTTTAATGTTAGACGATACAAAGGGGAAACTCGCTTTTGCGATCTGAGCGTTCAATTTTTCCTGAACGCCGTCAAATTCATGATTTCCAAAAACAACCGCGTCATATTCCATGATGTTATACGCCAATATATCCGGCTCCGCGTCAAACATATTGGAAATTGCGCTGCCTGTATTAAAATCCCCCGCGTCAACCAAAAGAACATTGGGATTCACGGCTTTTACCGCTCTTGTAAAAGCGGCAATTTCCGCAAGCCCGCCTTTTTCGTTATTTGGAAAAACCGCGCCGTGATGATCGTTGGTATGAAGCAGTACCAATTCTCCGCTCCCGCCGGAAATTTCGCTGTCAAGCGAGCTTTCCCGAATCGGCGCGGCGAATAAAACGCCGGCAAATAAAAACGCGGTTAAAAATAAAATCCATCTCTTTTTCATAATCAATCTCCTGTGTTTATTATACTCGTTTTGTCAATATTGACAATCACTTCCATAACCCGCTGTTTCAAAACTCTTGACACGCAAATCGTCAGATAATGCCATGTGAGTTTTTCGCCGGTGCGCGGCAGTCTGCCTAGATTTTCCATGATCCAGTTTGCCACAGTCGTATCCGGCGGGGAATCTTCGCCGTCCGCCTGAATCCCGCTTGTGTTATGCGCGTTTTCTCCCATTACCGCTTCCAGCATGTCCTTAAAACTCACAGTCCCCAGCACTCTAAAACTGCCGTCGGCGGTTTTTACAACAGACTTCACTATCTTATCATGTTCATCCCAAATTTCACCTACCAATTCTTCGACAATATCCTCAATCGTTACAATTCCCAAAGTTCCGCCGTGTTCGTCAATTACTACGGCAAGATGCGACTGTTTTTCCTGCAAAGTCCGCAAGAGTTTGGCGATTTTTATCGTCTTGGTAACAAAAACCACAGGTTTGACAATTTGAGCGGGAGTTTTCAGTCCCTTCATCACTTCGTGATAAAAATTTTTTAAAAGGATAACGCCAGTTATACTGTCGATTGAATCCTGAAATACCGGAAGTCTTGAAAAGCCGGTTTCTATAAACTTGCGATCGATTTCCTCAACTGTGCTTGTAGTTGAAACCGCCTCAACATCGATTCGCGGCGTATAAATTCCTGAAACTTTTAGATCGTCAAAACTTATAACCTGACGAATCATCTGCTCTTCCCGGATATTTATTCCGCCTTCCTGCCTGACCTCTTCAACATAAGTCAACAGTTCATCTTCCGTAGTTGATCTGTCGGACTTTACCGGAAATATTTTCATGATGAGTTTTTTCCACATGGCGGTAATAAAATTAATCGGCGTAAGAATGAAAATAAACAAGCGCAATAAAGGCGCGGCTCTGAGAGCGGCTAACTCAGGAGCTTCCTTTGCCAAAACCTTCGGCGAAATGTCGCATAAAATCACCAGCAGAACCGTCATGATCAACGTGGCAATGCTTACGCCCTTTTGTCCAAACAGCCCGATAAAAAGCGCGGTCGCCAGAGCTGAAGAAGCGATGTTGACAGAATTATTCCCGATAAGCACTGTGGAAAGGATTTTGTCGTACGCATCAAGCATTTTCAGCGCGAGGCGGGCTCTTTTGCTTTTCGCGGCAAGATTTTTCAGCTTGATTCGGTTTAAGGAAGAAAACGCCATTTCGCATGTCGAAAAAAAGGCGGAAAAACACAATAAAACGACAAGGGAGATAACTATGCCAATATAATATGAATGTGAATCATCCATAATAAAAGGCGCCGATCAGAATCGAACTGATGCATAACGGTTTTGCAGACCGCTCCCTTACCGCTTGGGTACGGCGCCGTGGTTACTATAACTTAAATGAAGACAGATTAAATGTCAAGCCGTTGACTGGGCAGGTTAGTCAAGCGGATTCCATGAAGGCAGGGCGTTATAATCATCGGTTTCATCTATATCTTCTTCGTCCGGTACAAAATTAATTATGGTATCTGGAATAATGACAGGTTCGGGAATTGTATTCCTGCTTGGAATATTACTTGGCGTGTTGTTTGCGGGAATATCGTTATCCAATAACGGATTGCTGAACAAATTCGACGGTTGATTGCGCGATGAATTATTACCGGACGGCGTTCTTGTACTATTCTGGTTTGCGTTGTTGCTTTGGTTTCTATTATTATTCTGATTTCTGTTATTGTTGTTGTTGCTGTTATTGCTGTTATTGCTGTTGTTGTTTTGATTCCTGTTTGTCTGCGGCTGGGGTTCTTCCCGCAATTCAGGAAGAAGATCAAACGGCAGTTGAGGCATAGTCAGCGTATCCAGAAAAGCGGATTCGTCTATACCGCCGAACGCGACTGTGCTGACAGGAATTCTGGTTTGATAGGGAGACGTGCTTTCGTGAAGATCGCAGTACTGCCCCGGCTGGGTTCCTTCCAAGAAGGGAAGGGTTACTTCCCCGCTGTTGCACGCGGAGGTTTTTAACAGACCGGATTTGGCGCAGACTGTTACGTCAATAATACCGGAAGACGGTCTTATAAAATTCTTGCGCGGAAGACCTTTGTGAATTTCACGCATATAATCGCCCCACACAGGACCTGACAATGTTGAGCCTGTAAGTTCAACGCCCAAAGAATTTCCCGGCTTGTCAAAGCCGAACCATACGGCTGTCGTGTAATAGGGACTGTACCCAACAGCCCAGGCGTCCGACCAGTTTTGAGGAGTTCCGGTTTTGCCGGCTACATGAAGCTTGAATGATCCGTTTTCATCTCTGTAGGTAAATTTTGAACCCCATCCCGCGCCGTTCGCAAGTGAGCCTTCTTCAACTGTTTTCTCCATTATCTTGGTCATGATGTACGCGTTCTGCTGGCTGATAACCTGAATGTTGTCTCCCATTCGCCGCTGTCTCTGCCTTAATTCTTTTTCAACGTCAAAAACAACGCGTCCGTTTCTGTCCTCAACTGTTCGTATCGCAATTGGCGTAACGGCGCGTCCCTGATTTCCAAAAACAGCGAATGCCCTTGCCATTCTTAGCGGAGATGTAGAAATAATGCCCAGTCCCAGCGGATAGACGCGCGGAAACACTCTCCGTATCTGCGCGGGATCGGTAACATCCAGAAGAGCGGCTGCTCTTTCAATCGCCGGGTCAAAGCCGATGGCATCCAGTATTTTTAAGGACGGAACATTCATTGAATGAGCAAGCGCGTTGTAAAGCAGAACAGAGCCTTTCCATTCGCCCCGAAAATTCAACGGAATGTACGGAGTTCCGTCTTCGTTGTGAAATACAATCGGAACATCGTAGATCAGAGTCCCTGCTGTAAATTTTTGACTGTCTATTGCCGCGGAATAGTACAGGGGCTTAAAAGCGGAGCCGGGCTGTATATTGCCCTGCGTCGCGCGAATAAGCTGGTTTGATTCATCATATTTTGAACCGCCGACAATGGCGGTAATATAGCCGGTTTCATTTTCAATTGAAATGAGCGCGCCTTCCACTACATTCCGCTCGTTGTTTGTCCTGAGCATTGAGAAGCCTTTTCCGGTGGCGTCTTTCAATTCGGGTATGCCGAAGACAAGAGCCGCCATATCCACAACAGGATTAATCGTCCGCGTAAAACGGGAAACGGCTTTCGTTTCGTTTTGCCCGGAAGCCGTAGCGCTAATATCGGTCAGATCAAAGTACAGGGTCAACATATCAATTATGGGAATGTATGTGCGTTCCGCCTGAGCGTTGCTTCTTCCGCTGGAACGGGCAAATTCCCTGTTGGCTTTTTCAAGACCTTCCGCCATATATTTTTCGGCGGCTTCCTGATGATGTAGATCGAGCGTTGTGTGCACTACATAACCGTCGCGGTAATAATCTCTGGTGCCGTACATCAATACGTCAAGTTCGCGGCGCACATATTCGCTGAACCACGGCGCTTTATCTTCGCGGCTGTAATACGCCGAAACGGAAGCCCTCGTCCAGTCAAAACTGTCCCAGTATTCGGCGAAAGAAGCTTCGGCTTCATCTTTGTCGGCATAACCGAATTCGATCATCCGCTCCAGAACAAAGTGCTGCCTGTTCATCGCCTCATTCGGGTTATTCAAAGGATTGAAGCGGGTGGGACCGGAAAGTAAAACCGCCAAAACAGCGGACTCAGCAAGGGTTACATCTTTCGCGCTGTGTCCGAAAAAAAACTTGCTCGCCGTCTCAACTCCGTAAGTGCCGGGACCCATCGGCATATAATTTAAATATATTTCCAGAATTTCATTTTTCGTATAACGCCGTTCAATCTGAAAAGCCCACCACAGTTCTTTTATTTTCCGCTTGTAGGAACGTTCGGTACGGTCGGTGTAAAGAGTGCCCGCTACCTGCTGGGTAATTGTAGAACCGCCGCCCAGATTTCTGCCTGTCAACTGCCCAATGGCGGCGCGCGCAATTCCCCGAATACTGAAACCTTTATGATTGTAAAAATCCGGGTCTTCACGCGCAAGAACCGCGTGAATCAAGTGCCTCGGCAGTTCGCCCAGAGAAACCAGTTCCCTCTTTTCATCGGAGGCAAATTCGGTGATAAGAGTTCCGTTTATATCGAGAATTTTAGTCGGCAGAGCCGGGGCAAATTCGACAAAATTTTCATGGTTTTTGATGTTGGCGGTCTGAGCGAGGGAAAACCCAAGCCCTATGCCGATTAAAACAACCAAAATTATTGTGAAAGCGGCGATAATTTTTACAACCAGACCGGAGACAAAGCCGTTTCCGCCGTAACTACTCATATATAAAGCCTAATAAACAAGCGTTGTTCCGTCAAGTGGCGGCTTGAACTGCCAGCCTGTTTTCGTTGCGGAGTTTTTTCAGCTCAAAGAAAATGAGCGCACCGGTGAGAAGAAAGGAAAAACCGTCGGCGACAGGAGTTGCCGCGACCACTCCCCAAAGACCCCAGAATTTTCCAAAAATGAGTATGCAGGGAATGAGCGCGATACACTGCCTTAACATCGAAAGAAAAATTGAGATTTTCGGGCGACCGGTAACCACAAAAAGATTCGTTGAAACTATCTGAAAACCGGCAAGGGGCAAAAGGAGCATCATAATCCTCATCGCCCGAGGAGCGAACTGCATAAGCGCGGAACTGCCATCGGGCGCGAATACCCTGACAAGTTGAACCGCGAAGAGCTGAACCACACCGAAACCAAAAACACAGATCAATGTCGCGGCGGATATTGCGCCCAGATATGCGCGTAACACGCGCCCAAATTTTTTCGCGCCGTAGTTGTACCCAAGTATCGGCTGAGCCCCCTGATTAATGCCAAAGACAGGCATGAGTATCAACATCAAAATAGAACCGTTGATGTTCATTCCCGAAAGAGCGATGTCCCCTCCGTTTGCCACTCCAAGAGCCGCCGCACCGTACCAGCCAACGCTCGTGTTAATTAAAAGCTGAACCGCCGACATTATAAACTGAAGCAGAAACTGAGCCGAACCGAAAGCCATTATCTGTATGATGATTGCGGGATCGGGTTTGAATACACGCGGGTTGAGTCTTACCACCGCTTTTTTGCCCATTATAAAACTGAGTATGTAAACAGCGGAAACAAACTGGGAAATAATAGTCGCCCATGCCGCGCCTTTCACTCCCCACTTAAAGATAAAAATAAAAATGGGATCGAGAATGGTATTAAGAACCGCGCCAAGGATCATACCGATCATGGTAACGGTGGGGAAACCCTGCGCCCTTGTACAGTGAGACAAACCGAAACTCACCATGAAAAAAACCGAACCGTAAAGGATTATGCGTATATAATCCCTTGCATAGCCAATAGCCTCGCTGTCCTCCGCCGCGCCCATCAGGGAAAGAATTGGGTCGAGAAAAATAAGCCCGACTGCCATCATAAGCAGAGCAACGCCAATCAGCAGGAAGAAGCAGTGGTCAAGCGCGTTTTCAGCGTCATCACGCCGTCCCTGCCCAAGCCGCATGGAGATCATATTCGCCGCTCCAATGCCGAAGAGCATCGCGAAAGCCATAGCAATCGTCATCAGCGGCAGAACAAGGGAAAGCCCGCCAAGTGCGATTTCGTTCACACCCTGCCCGACAAAGATACGATCAACAACATTGTAAAGCGCGTTGACAAGCATCCCTGTTATCGCGGGAATTGAGAATTTAAGCAGTAATTTACCAATGGACTCAGTCCCCAACCGTCCGGCGGCGTTTGTCTTTTCAGGCATTATTAAGCAATAGCAGAAATACCCATAAATAACAAGTACCCGCAGACGAGGACATAATGAAAAAATGGGGTCTGCCCGCTGATCGCATACGGAACGTTAGACGCCATTGTACCTAAACTTGATTAAAAAATTATGAATTAAGGAATAAATGTATTAAAAAATGCACCTTCGGCGTGGTAGGCAAATATTTAAAAATATACTATGATATAAAAAAGACAATTAAGGAGAAAACATGGTAGGAAATATTAAAAGCAAGAGCGTAAAATATTTTGTGTTTTACGGCATTTGTTGTTTGTTGGCGACACTTTTTTTGAGCAGTTGCGTTAAAACGGAAAAAGCAATTTCCGAAACGAGTATTTTTGACGAAATAAGAACACTCATGGCGGAAAATTATTTTAATCAATCGCAACTTCCTGCCTTCAATGTCGGACTTGAGGCTATCGAAAATAACCCGAATATAAATTTGTCTGAAGAACTTAACCGCCTTTTTGACAGCCTGCAAGTTTCACATATCGGTTTTTATACCCCCGATGATCTTGACTATTATGAATTGCTTGGTACTTTTAGTCCTATTTTTACAGATAAACTTAAAACAATGTTTCCGCCGGACGGCATTGTCAAATATCCAGGCATAGGCATTGCGACACGCCTTATAAATGGACGCTATTATGTTGCTTTCATCTATGCAGACACACCTGCTGAAAGAGCCGATATTCTAACTGGTGATGAACTTCTGACTGTAGACGGTCAGCAATACAGCCCTGTCAAGGCATTTCAGGGCAAAGTTGGACAAACCGTCAAACTTGCTATACGCCGTGTTCAAAATGGACCTGTGTTGGAGCGTGAGGTTGTAGTTGAATTTCTTAATCCAGTTGAAACCCTCACCGCTTCAACCAAAAACTCTGGCAGGGTTATTGAGCGGGACGGGTATAAGTTTGGTTATATCCGTATGTATTCTTACGCTGGCGAAGAGTTTGGTAAAATTCTAATTGATACGATTTTCAGTAACAGCTTCATTTCGGCTGACGCCTTAATTCTCGATATACGGGGACGGTGGGGAGGTGCGCCATTGGACGCCGCTGAAATATTTGTCGGCGGTACGCCGTCCGTTGAATTTATTACGTCTGCAAACGAAATCAATATAATTAACTTTCGCTGGATAAAACCTCTGGTTGTTATAATCGGTTCTGAAACACGAAGTGGTTTGGAGATAATGGCTTATTCGTTGAAAAAAGCTGGATTTCCCATGATCGGAACTACTACCAGAGGTGCGGTTGTGGGTGGAGCCCCATTTATTTTAAATGACGGCAGTTTTTTACTGATTCCAGGCGTTGATGTTAGGGTGGACGGACAACGAATTGAAGGTGTCGGCGTTTCGCCAACCGTGTTAGTTGATTATATTCTCGAATACAGTCAAGGCAATGACCCTCAGCTTGAAACGGCAATAAATAAAGCGATAGAAATAATAAAGTAAAACATTTATTGCAAATAGGGGCTTAACAAACCCCCAAAAAATAGCTAGTCTTTTCTATATTACGGAGAAAGTTATGGAAAAGAACACGCAAGCGAACATCAAACCCCTTTCCTCAAGGGCGGAACGCGCCCACAAGCGGCTTCTCAAATCGGCGGCAAGGGACGGCGATACCCTGCTCATTCAGTACGACAACAGCCTTGCCGGTTATGACGAAGACGACGTGGCGGAACGGCGCGACGAATACGGCGCTAATAAAATAACGCGCCGTGAGAAAGATACCCTTCTCAAACGGATTGTGGGCGCTTTTATCAATCCGTTTACGGTCGTTTTGATCGTGCTTGCGGTAGTATCTCTTTTTACCGACGTTATTTTCGCGGAATCGGGAGAAACCGATATAACCGCCGTTGTTATCATCGTGGTGATGGTGCTGGTTTCGGGTTTCTTACGGTTCATTCAGGAGATGCGCAGCAATAACGCCGCCAAGCGCCTGACCGAGATGGTGGAAACGACCGTCCACGTGAAAAGAACATTCCACGGCGAAGAACTCAACGAAACTCATTCTGAAAAAAAAGAAATCCCCATGGACGAAATTGTTGTGGGGGATTTGGTATACCTTGCCGCCGGTGACATGATTCCGGCGGATGTCCGTATCATGGCGGCAAAAGACCTGTTTATAAGCCAATCCGCCCTTACCGGAGAAAGCGAGCCGGTGGAAAAATTTTCAGGCGCTGTCGCCGATGCCGGACGCAATCCGCTGGAACTAAACAATTTGGCTTTTTTGGGGACG
>JAISSH010000048.1 GCA_031273265.1 Treponema sp. | reverse complement strand
AGCGATATGCTCAAGGGCAAACAGGGGCGCTTCCGCCAGAACCTGCTCGGAAAGCGCGTTGACTATTCGGGACGCTCGGTTATTACGGTTGGACCCGATCTGCGAATGTGGCAGTGCGGTATTCCGACCAAGATGGCGCTTGAGCTGTTCAAGCCTTTCATCATGAAAAAACTCGTCGATAAAGACGTTGTCTTCAATATTAAAAAAGCCAAGATGCTTGTCGAACAGGAAACTCCCGAAGTTTTCGCGATACTTGACGAGGTTGTAAAAGAACATCCGGTTCTTTTAAACCGTGCCCCGACATTGCACAGGCTCGGTATTCAGGCGTTTGAGCCGGTGCTTGTTGAAGGAAAGTCTATTAAACTGCACCCGCTTGTCTGCCACGCTTTTAACGCGGACTTTGATGGCGACCAGATGGCGGTTCACGTTCCGCTGACTCAGGCTGCTCAAATGGAATGTTGGACGCTGATGCTTTCCGCGCGCAACCTGTTGAACCCCGCGAACGGAAAGACAATTGTGTTCCCCTCTCAGGACATGGTTCTTGGTATCAACTTCCTTACAAGGATCAAAACCAATGCCAGAAGACCCGGTTCATCAAAGCAGGAAACAAAGGAAAAGATCCCCTTCTATTCTTCCACAGAGGAAGTTCTCATGGCGGTGGAAAGCAAAGCTCTGGACTGGGAAGCGGCTATCCGTCTGAAAGCTCCGAAACAGCCTATATGGGACAAGGTTGGTCATGTTGTTAAACCGGAAAACGGCATTATTGTTACTTCCGCCGGAAGGCTGGTGTTCAATGAAGAACTTCCCGAAGATATTCCTTTTATCAACTATGAATTAAAAGATAAAGAACTGCGCGTTCTTATTGAGCATGTGTTCAAGGAAAAGGGTTCATGGACTACTGTGCAGATGCTGGACGCGATAAAGGCGACAGGCTACCGTTATGCGACAGTTTTCGGCGCGACTATCGGCGTGGACGACATTGTCATTCCGCGTGAAAAAGCCGATATGATCGACAAGGCAAACAAAGATGTCGAGTCGATTCAGAAACAATGGCGGCAGGGACACATTACGCAGGAAGAGCGCTACAACCGCGTTGTCGAAGTTTGGACAAAAACAAACGAGGACCTTACAAACATTACAATGAAAACGCTTGAATCGGACAGGGACGGTTTCAACTCAATTTATATGATGGCGAACTCCGGCGCGCGCGGAAGCAGAAACCAGATTCGCCAGCTTGCCGGTATGCGCGGTCTTATGGCGAAACCTTCGGGCGACATTATTGAACTGCCGATCCGCTCGAACTTTAAAGAAGGTCTTTCGGTTATCGAATTTTTCATTTCAACTAACGGCGCGCGCAAAGGTCTTGCCGATACCGCTCTTAAAACAGCGGAAGCGGGCTATCTGACACGCCGTCTTGTCGATATTGCGCAGGACATGGTCGTAAACGAAGACGATTGCGGAACCATTAACGGAACTACCTATTCGGCAATCAAACAGGGAGAAGATATTGTCGAACCGTTAAAGGATCGTATTATCGGGCGGTTCACGCTTGAACGTGTAAAGCACCCGATAACAGGCGAACTTATTGTCGATGTAAACGAAGAAATAACGGAAGATGTCGCCGAAGCTATTGACGCCGCAGGAGTTGAAACTGTGCGCATAAGAACGGTTCTTACCTGCGAGGCGAAGTATGGCGTCTGCAAAAAATGTTACGGACGCAACCTTGCCACAAACCGTGCGGTTGACATCGGAGAGGCGGTTGGAACAATCGCGGCGCAGTCCATCGGACAGCCGGGTACTCAGCTTACAATGCGAACTTTCCACATCGGCGGCGTCGCGACTAAAACCAGCGAAGAAAGCCGCATCACATTGAAATATCCTGTGTATATAAGGGATATTGTTGGTACGCATATAGACCTTGATAACGGGCATCTGCTTTTTACCCGGCGCGGTCACGCCATTGTCAACAAGGTAATGAGAGAATACAAACTTGATCGCGGCGATAAACTGCTTGTTACGGACGGAAAGAGAATCAACCGTGGAGATGCGATCATCAACAGAGGCGGACAGGACATCGTCTCGCCGGAAATCGCCTACGCGATGATTCTGAAAAAACCGGAAGGCGAAACGCTCTGCCTTATCGGACAGGAACAGAAAATCGAAATTAGAAACGGCTCTGACTTTGAAGTTCACAAAGGCACGGTTGTAGAAACCGATAAAACAATCGCCACCTTCGACCCGTTCTCCGACCCGATTATCGCCGAAGCGAGCGGAATGGTTAAATACGAAGATATTATTCTTGGCACAACTCTTAAAGAAGAAATTGACGAAGACACCGGCAACACTGAAAAGCGCATAACGGAGTTCCAGCATGAAAGCAAACAGCCGCGTATCTTTATTGTGGACGACAACGGAAACGAAGTCGCGTCTTACTTCCTGCCCGGCGGCGCGTATATTCAGGTTGACGAAGGCGAAAAGATTCGCGCCGGACGCACAATCGCGAAAACATTGAAAGAGTCCGCGAAAGCTATGGATATTACTTCCGGTCTTCCGCGCGTCAGCGAACTTTTTGAAGCGCGAAAGCCAAAGAGTCCGGCTGTTCTCGCTCAAGTGTCCGGTACTGTTTATTTCCGGGGCATTGTCAAGGGCAAGCGCAAAGTTACCGTAGAAGACGCATTCGGCAGGGAATTTTCACATCTCATTCCCATGAACAAACGCCTCTTGGTACGCGACGGCGACACGGTCGAAGCCGGAGAACTGCTCTGCATGGGCGCAATCAATCCTCACGATGTTCTTTACATAATGGGCGAAGGCAAACTTCAGCGTTATCTGATGGACGAAATTCAGCAGGTTTACCGCTTGCAGGGTGTGTCGATTAACGACAAGCATATCGGCGTTATTATCAGGCAGATGATGCGTAAAGTGGAAATCCGTTTTGTCGGCGACACAAAATTTATTTACGGCTCTTCGGTGGACAAGTACCGCTTCCACGAAGAAAACGCCCGCGTAATCGCCGAAGGCGGACAGCCCGCAATCGCACAGCCGATGTTCCAAGGGATAACCAAGGCATCGCTCAACATCGATTCGTTCCTTTCGGCGGCAAGCTTTCAGGAAACTACAAGGGTGCTTACGAATGCGGCTATCGCTGGTTCGACAGACTATCTGCGCGGCTTAAAAGAAAACATAATAATCGGTCATCCAATTCCGGCAGGTACGGGAATGAAGCGTTACCGTGACGTTAAGCTCTTTGACGAAGATAGTCAGGATTTGGACGAGTACATGCAGGAAATACTTGACAAGCGCAAACAGGAAGCCGAAGCGTTAGCTGAAGCTGAAGTTACGCCTGAGGATTATATTACCGCAGAAGATACTGAGGAATAGTTTGCAGTACCGTATTGACAGGAGGACTGGTAATAATCTGTCTATTCTTGGATTTGGGTGTATGCGCTTTCCAAAAACTTTTGGCAAAATTGATCTGCAAAAAACCGAAGAGATAATCATGCGCGCCGTTGAAAAAGGCGTGAACTATTTTGACACCGCATGGGTTTATCCGGGCAGTGAAGAAACACTTGGCGCAATTTTTGAAAAAAATCACGTTCGGGAAAAAATTTATATCACAACCAAACTGCCGCTGATATTGGTCAGAAGCGCGGCGGATTTTGACAAATATTTCGACCAGTCCCTCCAGCGGCTAAAAACGAATTATATCGATTATTATCTTTTACACATGCTGATGGATTTGGATCAATGGCAAAAATTGAAAAGCTGGGGGATTGAAGACTGGATTGCGAAAAAAAAACGCTCTGGTGAAATGAGGCAGATAGGTTTTTCTTTTCATGGTTCGGGAAGCGAATTTCTAAAAATCATTGATGATTATGATTGGGAATGTTGTCTAATCCAATACAACTATTCGGATGAAAATTTTCAGGCGGGAGTAACTGGGCTTCGCGCCGCAGCCGCTAAAATGCCGGTTATGATCATGGAGCCGCTCCTTGGCGGAAAACTTGCGACCGGTCTTCCGAAAGATGCGGTAAATATTTTTCAAGAAGCCGACGCGAATCTGTCGCCCGCTGGATGGGCGCTGAATTGGATATGGGATCAGAAGGAAGTTACCACGATTCTTTCCGGCATGAGCGCAGGGGATCAGCTTGAAGAAAATTTGCGGCTTGCGGATGCGGCAACAGCGAGTATGCTTGGAGAAGCGAAAAAGGGCGTGTATGCGAGCGTGCTAAAATCGGTGAACCGCGCCTGTAAAATCCGCTGTACCGGCTGCAACTACTGTATGCCCTGTCCGTTAGGTGTCAATATTCCCGGCTGTTTTGCCGCGTATAACGCGATATATTCCCTGGGCTATGTCGAGGGTATGAAGCAGTTTATCACCAGTATAGGACTCCTGTCGGAAAAGGGAAGCAGTCCCAGTTTTTGCAAGAAATGCGGCAAATGTGAATCTCATTGCCCCCAGCACATTTCTATTATTAAAGAGCTGGCAAGAGTTAGATGGCGAATGGAGCCGTGGTGGTTAAAATTCATCGGAGCTTGCGGACGCGCCGTCTTAGGAAAAAAACGCAAAAAAGTAAATGTGTAAAGAATTTTTTACCGCGAACTCGTACCTGCGGTACGGACACGAACCAACGCGAACAATAAAAAAATATCGAATAACAAGTTCGTGTCTTTGTGTCTTTGTGTGCAATATATTTTTACTTGTATCCTGTTCACGGCAATCGGCGCAAGACGGGATTTTGCTCGCCGTCAGTATTCCGCCGCAGAAGTGGTTCATTTCTCAAATCGCGGGAGACAAGGCGCGCGTCATAGTGCTTGCCGGGCAGGGACAGAATCCACACAACTACGAACCAAGTCCCAAACAGATACAGAGTCTCACTTCCGCCGGCGCGTGGATACTTTCCGGCGCGGAATTTGAAATAAGCCTTCTGCCTAAAGTTGCCGCTATTTTTCCGAACCTGCTCATTGTGGACGGAACAGAGGGAGTAAAGTTCAGAACTTTGGAAGAACACGATCATGATGAATACGGACATGACGATGAACATTCCTCTCTGGAAATCGACAGGCATACATGGCTTGGCAGAGAGCCGGCGAAAATACTGGCGGCTCATACCAGAGACGCACTTTCTCTTATTGACAGCGCGAATGAGGAATACTATAACAAAAAGTGCGAAACTCTTATGCGTTTAATAGACGATGAATTTGACAGATTGAAAATCGAGCTTGCGCCACTTGAAGGAAAGAACGTCTTTGTCTATCACCCCAGCTTTGGTTATTTTCTTGATGAGTTCGGTATTTTTCAGGAAGCGGTGGAAGAGGGCGGTAAAGAGCCAAGTCCGAGGCAGTTGAACAATTTGTTGGCAAAGTTAAATGAGGAGCGTCCAGTCGCTATTTTTGTGCAGGCGCAGTTTCCGGTCAATGCCGCGAAGACTTTGGCGGCTTCTGCGGGCGCGCAATTAATCGACCTTGATCCGTTAGCTGAAAACTGGCTGGAAAATATTCGTCTTATGGGACAAACATTGAGCCGGACAGGGAGAACGCCATGAGCGATATAAACGCGCTTCATCACTATCCGGCGGATAAAGAAATCGCGGTAAAGTTTGACGCGGTTTCTTTTTCCTACGGCGATACTCCGGTTCTTGAAAATGCGTCGTTTCATATCCACATGGGAGAATTTATCGCCATGGTGGGACCCAACGGCTCAGGAAAAACTACGGTGTTAAAACTCCTCTTCGGTCTTGAAACGCCAAGCGCGGGAACGATTGAAATTTTTGGCAGTGGGGGCAGGAAACAGCGTGAAAACAATTTTGCGTATGTTCCCCAACAGCCGCCCGCGGATAATATGTTTCCCATAACGGTGCGCGATATTGTAAGAATGGGGCTTTTGCGTCCGTTTAAACGGTATCCGCATGAAAACGCATCTGGCGCACAGGATGTCGCCGAAGCTATGGAAAGAACCGGTATCGCCGACCTTGCCTCAAGGTCTTACCGTTCGCTTTCCGGCGGACAGAGACGCAGGGCGCTTGTCGCCCGCGCGTTAGCTGCAAAACCGGATCTTCTGGTGCTGGACGAGCCGACCGCCAACATGGACAGCGAAAGCGAAGACAGGCTCTATGAAACGCTCGGCGCGTACAAGGGAAAGACGACGATACTTATCGTTACGCACGATACGGAATTTGTCAGCTCTCTTACGGACAGGGTATTGTGTCTTGGGGACGGAAGCCGCGCAATCGTCCAGCACCGCGTTGAGCCGGACGCTCCAGCTTCCGTGCACCACGGCGGTTTTGGTCATGAAGCGTCCGCATCTGTGGCGCGGGTATTGCATGGCGAGAATATTTCCGCCGATGACTGTTGTGAGAAATAATATGCAAAGTTTTTTTGAAGCGCTGGTTAATGTCAATTTTCCGTTTTTGCGTAACGCTCTTGCGGCGGGACTGCTTTCATCGCTTCTTTTTGGAATACTCGGCTCTGTGGTAACGGTGCGCCGAATCGGAAGCCTTGCCGGAGCCGTATCGCACGCGGTGCTTGGCGGCATAGGACTCGCGCTGTACATTTCGGCGTATTATATTCCCGGTTTCCCGCCAATCTTGGGCGCATTTGTTTTTGCCGTGCTCTCCGCCATTGTTATCGGTCTTGTGTCATTAAAAGCGAAACAGCGGGAAGATACGGTGATAAACGCCATCTGGGTAATCGGGATGAGCATCGGTATAATTTTCATGGCAAAGACTCCGGGCTATACCGACCCTTCAACATGGCTCTTCGGAAATATCCTTCTCATATCAAACCAAGATATAATTTTATTGGCGCTTCTCGGCATTATCGTTCTCTTGCTGGCATGGCGCTTTTACGCGCAAATTGAAGCTTCATCATTTGATGAAGAATTTGCGCGTACGCGGGGCGTACCGGTTGAAAAAATATTTTTGATCCTTCTTGGAATAACGGCGGTTGCAATCGTTCTGCTTCAAACCTATGTGGGAATTGTTATGGTCATCGCCATGCTCACTCTCCCCGCCGGATGCGCCGGTGTTTTTTCACGCAGTCTCGGCGGAATGATGCTTTCAAGCAGTCTGTTTTCCGCGCTGTTTTCGGTGGGCGGACTTTTAACGGGGTGGATTTTTGACCTTCCCATCGGAGCAATGACGGTAATTTTCGCGGGAATTGTTTTTCTTGGTTTCTCGGTGTTCCGCGCCCTTAAACGCGCAGTGTAGTTAGGTGTAGTTAAAACATGGTTAGGAAAATGAAAAAACAGAATATGGATTTATTGGAAGGAGATTTATGATGGATTATGACAAGATTGACGTTGACAAAATTGTAGAGGAAGTATATGCGGCAAAAGCAGAGGGAAGAACCCGCCCGATGACAAAACAGGAATTAATGAGGATACGCCTCGCCGCCCTTAGCGCGATTGTCCGAAATATGCAGGATATAGTCGAAAAAGACCATGAACTTGTCAGCGCCTGCCATTAAAACCGCCTTCCCCCCTCTTGCAACTTCCTTCGCTTTATGAAAAAATAATCCCAATGACGCAAACAACCGCCGTTTTAACACAAATTCCCCTCTTCACGGCTCACGCAACAACCAACCGCAAGGCGAAGCCTTGTGGATCAAAAATTCAGCACGTTGTAGGCTCAGAAAACGCCAAGCCCGCCTATGGCGGGCAGTATGCCCAAAAACGGCGCGAGGGCTTTAGCCCGAGCAGCAGCCGTGAACGGCTCACGGCT
>JAISSH010000129.1 GCA_031273265.1 Treponema sp. | reverse complement strand
TATTCTCTAAGACTTTTTGGGTCTTGGTTAGTTCTCTGCAATATTTAGCAGGGAATCGACAAAACAAATCATTGCTTCCTTGCTTATATCCCGATGCATAAAGCTGTAAACCAGAACGTCAATGTTTTTTTGTTTAAAATAACTGCGGATATCTTGGCGAGGCGATGTTTTTATGGCATAGGAATATATGAGATAAGCAGCGAAATATTCATTTATGGTACAATTTTTTTTGATAAAGAAGGTACTCGCTTTATTTTCGGGCAAGGTTAAGGGCTTGTACTTAAGTATCCAATACGCCATAAGCGCAATCTCTTTTGTCTGGGTCATCTCCATACGGTTTTTGGGGTCTGAATGAAAAAACAGGTAATAATCGGCCCGCTGGTCGATTCTTTTATAAATTTCGCATAGCAAAGGTATTGAGTATTTATAATCCTTAAAGTAGTCTTTAAAAAAGGAGTTGAAATTAATCAACATCTCATTGAATTCACGAAGGCGCTTTAACATTTCAACACCGGGTATATTCTCATAAAAGAACCCGTTAGTGTCTTTTCTCATTTAGAATCCTCAAGATCAAGTTTGTATTCATCAGAGTTGGCAAATTCTTTATTTAGTTTCCTGCTTCCTTCCAGAGCCATTTCCATAAAATTCTGCCCTCCATATCGGTGATTGTTTTCACGCGTGTTTTCACGAGCCGCATTCATGGCATCAATATCCTCCGCAGTAAGATCCTCAATCCTGGTTTTAAACATTACATTTCCTCCAAATATTCGTGAACTGTCAAGGTATCATAGACGGTAATAAAGGTCAATAACGTCAGAACCTGACGAATTTCCCTTGCCTCCAATTTTACGAGAGGCATCCATCATGACTTGTTCTCTTTGATCCATTTGTCAACCTTTTTTTCGTTAAAGCGCAGCCTTCCTCCTAATTTTTCATCAGGAAGCCCTTCTTTTCGCCATCTGTCAATGGTTGACCTGCTGATTTGATATTTATCGCATATTTGGCGAAGCGTCAACGGCAGTTTATCCATACTCAACCTCCCATAACTATGATTAATCATAGTTCATTATTTTTCTGCATATTACTTCTTATTTCATCATATTGCACTATAGAGAATCTGTCAAGCATTACGAACACCGCTATTCTGCAACCCAAAACCTTCCAGTGTGTCAAAAAAATGTCTTGACAAAACAAGGGAAAATCTTAATAATCAGGAGTATGACAAAAATTGAAATTTTGTCATGAAAGAAACAATGGCATTTGAAATTATTGGAACCGGAAGAGCGGTTCCGCCCAGAAGGGTCAGCAACAATGATTTGGCTTCTCAAATCGAAACCGACGATGAGTGGATAAGATCCCACACGGGGATTGGAAACCGTCATATAGCCGATGAAAACACCGCGTGCAGTGATTTGGCGTTTGAGGCGGCGAAAAACGCCCTCGCTATGGCGGCGGGCTACAAGGGCGAAGATGAAGCGGAAAGGGACAAAGCCGCCGCCGAAATTGCCGCAACTATCGACATAATTGTTCTGGCAACGGCGACGGGGGATTATATCGGTGTTCCTTCCACAGCCTGTCTTGTTCAGAACAGGATTGGGGCGCGCAATGCCGCCGCAATGGATGTTACCGCCGGTTGTACCGGCTTTGTTTACGGTCTTGAGACAGCGGCAGGGCTTCTAAACATCAGCGCACAGCGAAAACGCGCGCTTGTTATCGGTTCTGAAATTTTGACGAGAGTAACCAACTGGGACGACAGAGCAACCTGTGTCCTATTTGGCGATGGCGCGGGAGCGGTTGTGCTGGAAAAAACCGAAAGCTGTAATAGAAGCGGTCTTTTACAATCCCTTATTTACGCTGACGGCTCCGGTTCCGAGAGCCTTGTGATGCGAAGGGGCGGTTCGCGCAGTCCGTATAAAAAAGGCGAGATTGTCGATCTTCCAATCGTTATTGAGATGAACGGACAGGAAGTGTACAATTTCGCTGTAAAGGCGATAACTGAAACTATCGAAGCGATGATGAAAACGGAGAATATCAAGGTTGAAGATATTTCGAGAATCGTTCCGCATCAGGCGAACGCGCGAATTGTTCAGGCGGCGGCGAGAAGGCTTCATATTCCGCTTGAAAAGTTCTATCTTAATATTGAGGAATACGCCAATACTTCCGCAGCGACAATTCCTATCGCTCTGGACGAGTTGAACAGGAACGGACAGTTGAAAAAAGGAGATTTGATCTTGACCGTGGGATTTGGCGGAGGTCTTACCTACGGCGGTAATATAATTATATGGTAGAGGTTGATAATGGATAAGAAAAAAGTTGTGTATTTATTTCCCGGACAGGGAGCGCAGTATTCAGGTATGGCGATGGATTTTCTTTCTTCCAGCGCCGTAAAATCGCTTTTTGATACAGCGTCCGAAATTTTTGGAAAGGACGCGAAGGAACTTCTTCAATCGGACGCGGACAATTTGAAGCGCACCGATGTTTCACAGCCGACGCTAACGCTGGCTAATCTCGCGGCGGCGGTGTATCTGGGCGAGCAGGGCTACAGTCCCATTGCTTGCGCCGGTTTCAGTCTTGGCGAATATGCCGCGCTTGTCAGCGCGGGTATCCTTGACATTGCCGATTGTCTTCATTTGGTAAAGGCGCGTGGAGAGGCAATGCAAAAAACTTCCGATGCTCTGCGCGAAGCAAGCGGTGGTGATGCATCCGTAGCGCCGGGCATGGCGGCAATTGTCGGGCTTGCACCCGATCAGGTGGAAAGTTTAATCGCGCAGTGGAGCGCGGCGGGT
>JAISSH010000043.1 GCA_031273265.1 Treponema sp. | reverse complement strand
AGCAGTTCTGGCGGAGTGTGGGCGCTGCTTTTAGGCAGTATAACGGCAATTCTTCAATTCCTCCTGGGCTATCTTGTCAGCCCGGGAGGCTGTGGTTTTTCCCGCTGGTTCTTCGGTTTTATTGATATTGTAAGTCTTCCGGTACTTGTTCCGCTCATTCTGTATTCGCTTCTGTATTTTGTCCGGGGCTTTTCAGGAGACGCCGATTTCGAAAATTTCGCGCTCCTCTGGCTTATTCCATTTGCCGCCCTGCGCGCAATCGGCTGGAGTTCAACCAACGATGCCATTTTACTGATAGCGGTTCCCCTTCTCTGGACAGCTCTGGCAGTCGGCATTCCCTTTTTTATAAACCGGCTGGCGGACAATCTTCGCTGGTACACAGCCATCGCCTTTATTCTCTGTATTATGCTGTTACCCGTCATTGCCGCAGGCTCTTACTGGGCGTTCTTTTCTCAGCATACGCTGTTAGGTTTTTTGCTGTTTTTCGTAGTCCATATACCGCTGGGTCTTTCGTTTACATTTAGAATTTCTTAAACGATTCTGTTAGTTGAAACTACGCTGTAAATAAATTTTCCACGCTAAACCCGTCTTACAAAAATTTTCCTGCCGCGGACGCGGGTTACCAGTACGCCCCTGCCTGCCTCTATAAACTCGCCGTCGGTTTTTGCTTCGTAGATTTCGTTGTCAATTAACACTGTTCCCGAAGGCGAAAGTTCAGTATCGGTAACGGCTATTTTTCCTATCAGGGCAGAGTAGTCTATATCCTTATCATTTATCATATTTTTGGCGGTTTTTTAGCAGAAGGTTTTGTAATTATTTCGGTAACAATTTTATAACTGCGTTTTTTACCAAATGAATCGCGCATGGTTTTTATTGGCGGGAAATTGCAAATTGCGTTCAGTGATTTGATTATGTCATTAATATTTTGTTTTGTGACAGGGTTTTCGTCATCATCATATTTTACATTTGGAACAAACTCGTTTAGTAACAAGCAATTATCCATAATTTTAGAAAATGAATTATCTATTTCCATTGCGGCTTTTTGCAAAATATCCAAATCATGTATTTTTTCGACAGTCTTTCCGTTACTGATGATATAACTTTTAAGAAATTTTTCAGTAGCTTGTGTAGCGTGAAAGCAAATAATATCGTACATAAGATCTTCTGGATAAAAATTTTTATCAAATAAAACTTTGACGTTCAATATATCCTTTTCAGCTTTATGACATAGCATCTCGGCAGATTCAGTAACCAGCGATTTACTCATAGAGTATTTTTCCTTTGGTTAAAATTGTATTTTTGATACCGTTTGGGTTTTTAATATCATAAAATATTTTTTCCTTATATACTAATACATCAGCGGGAATAATATCATTCAAAAATAAATTACGCGCTATTTTTAAATATACATTGGATCGGTCTAAATTATTCCTGATTATTACGCACAGGTCAATGTCGCTTTTCTTGGTTGGTCTTCCGTAGGCATAGGAGCCGAAAAGGTATATTTTCTTTATGGTTCCCGGCTTTACGCTGTCAAGGATCAGCGAGCGTATGAACGGTATTTTATCGGCAAAGGGAGGGACGGCGCGTTTTTGGGCAGCCGGTGGCTTAATATGACTATTTTTCTGTCTAACCGACACTGTTTTATTCATAATCAGTTCCTTATATAAAATTATGCTATAATACCTATTTTGTCAATAACTTGTAGAAACACAACAAATCTCCGATCTTTCAATAAACTCGCCGTCGGTTTTCGCTTCGTAGATTTCGTTGTCAATTAACACCGTTCCCGAAGGCGAAAGTTCAGTATCGGTAATGGCTATTTTTCCTATCAGGGCAGAGTAGTCTTTTTCTTTCATAAAGTATTATCATAATACCTGTACCGCTTTTTATTCAATTGTTACAGGAGGGAACATGGGGCAGATTGAGGTGATTCAGGGCGATATTACAGCCCTTGATGTGGACGCGATTGTTAACGCGGCGAACTCAAGTCTTGCGGGGGGCGGCGGAGTGGACGGCGCGATTCACAGGGCGGCGGGGTCTGAGCTTTTGAAAGAGTGTATGCTAATTGCGCAGAAGCGCAGTCCAGACAGCCCATGCCCGACAGGAGACGCGGTTATTACAGGCGCGGGAAAGCTGCCGGCAAAGTACGTGATTCACACAGTAGGACCGGTCTGGCATGGCGGCAGTCAGGGAGAGCCTGAACTACTGGCTTCCTGTTACAGAAAGTGTTTGCTGTTAGCTGAAGAAAAAGGAATAAAAAGCATCGCTTTTCCCAATATCAGTACAGGAGTTTACGGCTATCCCAAGGACAAAGCCGCACAGACCGCCGTCGCTTCTGTTCGGGAAACTCTGCCCCAGTCGCCGGGTATAGAGCGCGTTGTTTTTGTCTGTTTTGACGGGGAAAATTATTCGCTGTATAAGAAATTGATTTTAGATTACAACTAACAATCACTATTCCCTAATCTTTTCAATCGCCTCTTCAAGCGAAAGTTCGCTGTTTTGGCGGGCGGAAAGGTCGCGCAAAGTAACAGCGCCGCTCAGGGGATTTTCGCCTGGAATTAGCACATAACGCATTCCTTTTTTTTCCGCCAGCACGAATTGTTTTACAAGCTGTTTTTCGCCGCCTTCCGTGAACACTTCGCAGGGGATTCCCTCCTGCCGCAGTTTCATCGCCAGTGCCTGATAATGCCCCGATTTTTCAACATTTACGCAGGCGATTGCGACATCACAGGCTTTTGCGGCGGGCAGTTTCCCAAGGCTTTCAAGGGCGGCAAGCAGGCGGTCAAGACCGATGGACGCGCCGACCCCGCTGACTGAGTCATCACTCTTCGAGTACAAGCCGGCGAGGTTGTCGTAACGCCCGCCTGAACAAATTGAGCCGATTTCCGGCAGATCGTTCAGGAAAGTTTCAAAAACTACGCCTGTGTAGTAATCAAGCCCGCGGGTAATTGAAGGATCGATGATGAAGGGGTCGGCTGCCGTAGTATCGCCGACTGCGTCTTGCATAAATTGCCTTAGAGACGCTAACCGCTCCGATTCGGGAGAAGCGCCGCCAGACAGTTCTGTTATGCGATTGAGGGTTTCCGTAAAACCGCCTTTCGCGCTTATAAACTCAAGAATCTTTTTCGCGTTTTCCGCGCCCGCAATCTCCGTCAGAGTTTTGCGGGTTTCGTCCTCTCCCGCTTTGGAAAGTTTATCCACGGAGCGAAGAACATCGACTGATTTTTCCCGCTGACCGATGTGCGAAAGGAAGCGGTTAAAAAGCCCGCGGTGGTTAACGTGGATAGTAAAATCAAGCCCCAAATCCAGCAGGGTAGCGCGGATTAAAAGCAGAATCTCAAAATCAGCCGCGGGGCTGTCGCTTCCGATTATGTCAAAATCGCACTGGGTAAATTCCCGGTAACGCCCGCGCTGGGTATTTTCGCCGCGCCACGCCTTGCCGATATGGTAGCGCTTGAAGGGGAACGTAAGTTCCGCGCGGTGCAGGGCGACAAAGCGGGCAAATGGGACGGTCAAGTCGAAACGCAAGGCGACATCGCGCTCTCCGTTGTCCTTAAAACGGTAAATCTGCTTTTCCGTCTCGCCGCCCCCCTTGCCAAGCAGGATTTCCGCGTATTCAAGAGCGGGGGTGTCGATTGGCGCAAAACCAAAAGAGCGAAATGAGGCTTCTATTTTTTCGGTTAAACCGCGGCGGGCAATTTCCGCCTGAGGGAGAAAGTCCCTGAAACCCTTCAAAACTCTGGGTTCGATATAATCTGCCATAATCGTACTATATATTGAAAGTAGATTGACGGACAAGCTCTTTCGGGATTCCGCCCAAATAGCCATTGCATAAGATTTGCCTTTTCGCTACAATTACTTCATATTTTCATTGTTTTTTGGAGTATGGTATATGGCAATTTTGAGTGTTGTTTTACTGGTTTTTTTCGTTATA
>JAISSH010000133.1 GCA_031273265.1 Treponema sp. | reverse complement strand
CAGGCGCGGATATTTTTCTTGACGAAGCATCTGTAACCGCGACTGAAAACGCTATTATGGCGGCTGTTCTCGCAAAGGGAAAAACGATTCTTACAAACGCCGCCGGTGAGCCGCATGTTCAAGACCTCTGTAATATGCTTGTGAAAATGGGCGCACAGATAGAAGGCATAGGCTCTAACATTTTGACCATTACCGGAGTGAAAAAACTTTCCGGCTGTGATTTTGAAATAGGACCGGACTTTATGGAAGTCGGCTCATTTATCGGACTTGCAGCGGCGACAGGCGGCGACCTTCACATTGAAGGCGCGCGCGCAAGCGATATGCGCCCCGCAAAAATCGCCTTCGGCAAACTCGGCATTGTCTGGGCG
This sequence comes from Treponema sp., assembly GCA_031273265.1. GTDB lineage: Bacteria > Spirochaetota > Spirochaetia > Treponematales > Breznakiellaceae > WQXQ01. Next base: position 28,198 of record JAISSH010000133.1, on the reverse strand, counting down.
CAAGAGGAAAACGTTATCCATGTGCCTATGAAACAGCCTATGGAAGTGAATCACGATCTGGGCGGAATGATTCCCAAGATAGACGATTCGCCGTGGCCTGGTTTCCCGCCCGATCTTATCAGCATAGTTATTGTTGTCGCCACTCAGATAAAAGGGACGGTTTTAATTCACGAAAAAATGTACGAATCGCGCATGTTCTTTGTAGATAAATTGATTGGAATGGGCGCGCGCATTGTGTTATGCGATCCGCACCGCGCCGTAATTTCCGGTCCAACAAAACTGCGCGGTTCTGAATTGATAAGCCCCGACGTGCGCGCCGGAATGGCAATGCTCATAGCAGCCCTGTGCGCCGAAGGCAAGAGCGTTATACGCAACGTCTACCAGATTGAGCGCGGCTACGAAAATTTAACGGACAGGCTCGCTTCCCTCGGCGCGCGGATAACAAGGACGGAGTGAGGGGGTACTTTTTTCATGCTTTACTTGACTGTTAATTACGGATTAATTATATTTAAATTAAGGAGTTACTATGGGTCAAGTAAACGCACAACTCGTTTTGAAAAATTTGGACGATGTTAAACGAGTCAATAGAGGGGAATTACCGGAGAGTAAAGTTCGCCAGACAGCCGTTACCGCAATAGTCGATACAGGGGCAACCACTCTTGTAATTAATAAAGCGCTTTTTCAGGAATTGGGACTTGATGCCATGGGGGAACGGAGGGTTACATTTGCAAATGACACGAAAGAAATATGCAAATTAACCGAGCCTGTTGGAATATACTGGAATGATCGTTTTGTCGCTATGTACGCGTTTGTCGTTGAAGACGCGGCGGAAGTTCTATTGGGCGTCCTTCCCCTTGAAGGCATGGACTTAATGGTAGACCCGGTAAATCAAAAACTCGTCGGCGTTCACGGCGATCAAATGATGTTTGATGTCAAAAGCGCAAAGATTTATTCTTAAAGAATCTTATAAATATTTTCCACTGATATTTTAAATACTAATAAATCATCAATTTCATTTTCATTAATATTATATTCATTACCCATTTTAGTTTGTTGTTTTTTTATATATTTTAACCCGTTTATTTTTTCTTCTTTTGTTTCCAATATTGTAACATTACCATCCCCGCTTACCATTTTACCTTTACTGGAATATTTATTAAAATTTACGGATTTATTTGTTTTCACATAATTTTTAATTGTATCTATTCTTTCCGCTCCATGAAGGTATAAAATAAATTCATTGTTTATAAAAGAATACCCGTATTTTACAATATTTGTATTGGGAAAAATTCCTAAATTTAATTCTGTACCTGTTTCAAAAACATCCAATATTTCATTAAAATTCGCCCTTTCCATTGTTTATACCTGCAACTTTTTTCATAACTTCTTCCTTATGCTATTTCACTTAATCGATTTTTATAAAATAAGCTAAACTGCATATTATAATGTATTATTATTACGCTAATCAGGAAATTGTCAAGTGCCAATTATGCTATTTAGCGTATGTTGGTAGTATGGGATTTAAAGAAAATCTGAAATCAGAATTGGCTTATCAGAATATACTGGTCAAGGAACTTGCAACTATGTCTGGAATAGGCAAGGCTACCCTTAACAATTACCTCAGCGCCAGGGGGTATATGCCATCCGCCAATGCGGCGGTCAAAATCGCCCGCGCGCTGGGGGTTTCGGTGGAATACCTCGTTACCGGAGAGGAAAACGGCTCAGTAAAGGCTTCCATGGGACCGGAAATTCGCTCTTTGGTGCAAAATTTCAAGCTTTTGAACGAAGACGACCGTAAAATGATCACTTCTATCATGCAGTTATTCAAAAACCGGCGGCAAAGGGGGAAATGAGCGGCAGAGTTCCAGTTTCCGTAATTGACTGTCCCTTTTAGACATGGAATAATCACTACTGGAGACTTTAATGGACATCATTACATTGATCGCTTTTGCGGCGCTGTTTTTGCTGGCGATACTCATTCTTGTAAAACTCTATTCCGGCAAGGCGGCGGATCTTACGCCTCAGATGCTCGACCTTAAAAACGAACTGAATGAACTTAAAACGAAACAGTTGGAAAGCCAGCAGCTCTCTTTGACTTCGCAACAAAAACTTTTACTGGATACGCAAAACCAGCTTGGCTCTCAGCTTCAGCAGATGATGACGCTGATGAATCAGAACCTCAATTCCGCGCAGAGCAACATCGCAAAACAGCTTGATAATTCAAGCAAGATAATCGGCGACATACACACAAAACTTGGAACGCTGGAAACGACGGCGAAAAATATTCAGGATATAGGGAAGGATATTTCTTCGCTTCAGAATATTTTGCAGGCGCCGAAACTGCGCGGAAATTTGGGAGAATATCTTCTGGAAGAACTGCTCAAACAGATTTTCCCCACGGCAAATTATGAGACTCAGTATCAATTCAAAAACGGTACAAAGGTTGACGCGATTATCAAATTGGGGGGATACATAGTCCCCGTTGATTCAAAATTTCCTTTGGAGAGTTTTCAAAGACTCGTTGCCGCGGACAACGAAGATAACAAAAAAACTTATAAAAAAGAATTTATTTCCAGCGTAAAAAAACGCATTGATGAAATATCCGACAGGTACATCAATCCGGCTGAAGGAACTTTTGACTTTGCCATTATGTACATCCCCGCGGAGAATGTTTTTTACGAGACAATTATCAACGATTCGCTTACCAATAAAGACTACGAGCTTTTGAATTACGCCATGGACAAACACGTAATACCGGTTTCACCTAACAGTTTCTACGCATATTTGATGGCACTTGTTTTCGGCTTAAAAGGATTGAAAATCGAGCAGGAAGCCAAAACCATACTTGGAGAGCTTTCTCAGATTCAGGACAGGTTTGGTAAATTCTTCGCGGATTACGGTCTTGTCGGAAAACACATCGGCAACGCTATGGGCAAATTCAACGACTCAGCAAAAAGCGCGGAAAAGCTTAACGATCAGATAGGCAGGATTACGGGGCAGAAGACAGAGCTGATTGAGGGGTGAGGTTTCCCTACTTCGCCAATATTCCCGCGATAGCCGGAATGGAAACAAAAGTGCCGATGGAACTTCCCAAGCTGGAAAAGAAAAACACCAACAGCGCCCTTGTGATTCTGTTGCGGTAAATGCCTTTCAAACTGGTGCTGTCATCTGTAATGTTTTGAACATCGGAGACGCGTGGTTTGCGGAACGTTACCTGAACAAGCCCCGAAAGAATTCCGACTCCTATGAAGGGGTTAAGCGACGTTATCGGCGCTCCAAGGAATGAAACAAGAATCGCAAGCGGATGGGCAAGGGCGATGATTGCTCCAATCGCGGCAAGAGAGCCGTTCCACAATACCCACTGCAGCATCATGGAAAGTCCCATGCCGGTTCCGGCGCGGAAAAATCCGGCGGCGACAAGGGCGATTACAGCGGCGGGAATAATAAATCTGGCGGCTTTGGAAAAAAAGCCGGGCTTTGGAATTTTATCAAGTTCGCTCACATCGGCGGTTTGTTCGCCAGACGCCAGTTTGTCAAGACAGGTTTGAATTCCCTGCATGTGTCCGGCTCCTATTACGGCGGCTATTCTTTGCTTTTGATCAGTTTGCGCTGAAGGCATGGAGACCCAAATCTTTGATGCGAGATAGCGATCCCTTTCATCAATCAAAACGGCTTTGACGCCGGGCAGATACTGCGCAAGTTCGCTCATCATTCCGTCCAGTTCATTGCGGTTTTTAAGGCTTTCAATTTCTTCTTCGCTGAGTTTTTCGGTTGTAAACGCGCTTGCCAGAAGCGAAGCCAATAATTTGGACTTGCTCCACAAGCCGCAGTTTGCCCATGCCCGGCGAAGTGTCGTGTGCACCTCACGGTCGCAGAGACTGTACGGAAGCCCCATTTCCTTCGCCGCTTCCACCGCCGTTTTCATTTCATCGCCGGGTTTCACTCCCAATTCATTGCCAAGTCGGCGCTGAAAACTCGCAAGGACTAGGTTCGCTATCAGCAGAAAACCTTTGCCCTCCCTGAAAACTTTTGCTAAATCCAGTTTTTCCCACGCGTCGTTCTGCGAAATGGAATTGTACCGTCCTTCGTCCAGTTCAACGCAGACCATATCCGGTTTTTCTTCGCAGATGATTTTTTTTACTTCTTCGATGCTTTCCCGTGAGACGTGAGCTGTCCCTATCAATTTAATTTCTTTTCCGCCAAACGCAACTGTAACAATATTATCGCTCATTTTTTTTCCGCTCTCAGACCAATGCCGCGTTCCGCCAGTATCCATTCATTCAAACGCCATTCCACAGTTGCAACCGCGTCAAGTTCCTGAACCAGCAAATAATACCTGTCCGCCAATGCTCTGTTTCCCCTAATATCATAATAACACGCAAGATAAAAAACCATCCGCGCTTTTGTATAAAGATTCCTTTCGTTTTGCACTTTTATGGAAGCGTCATTGTCGCCTGAAAGATCATGAAACAATCTCAACATAGTGTATTCAAGGGAGTCTCTGGGAGCGGTGCGAAGAACCTGCGCCAAAAATTGCTTTGGGTCGGTCAGCTTGCCCGCGCGCATCCAGTTGACAGCCGCAAGAAGCGCGTAAGAATATTCTTTTGGAGCTTGTTTATACGCATCCAAAAAAGCGTCCCTTGCTTCCGCCCATTTCTTGTCTTTCATCTTCAACATTCCAATACCTTCAAACGCGAAATAATAATCGGGCTTGAGTTTTGTCAGTTTTTTATAATCGCTTTCGGCTCCCGCGTAATCGCCCGATTCATCTTTAATCCCCGCGCTGTAAACATACGCGATAAAGTTATTTGGATTGATGCCGGAAGCGTAATTGAATTCTTCCAAAGCTTCCTGTTTTCGATTCATGTCCATAAGGACAAGACCGCGATCCACCGCGATCCAATAATTTTCCGGCTCAATTTTTTTAGCGGTGTCTAAATCGGACAGCGCGTCCGTAAGAAAACCGGCTCCCTTGTAAAGCCGGGCGCGTTCCTGCAAAGCCCTTGCCCATTGGGGATTGCCGTTTATCGCGCGGTTTAAAAGCTGTTCCGCTTTCCTTGGCTCTCTGTTATAGCGGTACACGGTGGCGCGTCCGACAAGGGCTTCTCCGTTGTCAGGTTCGGCGGCAATGGCTCTGTCAAAGTAACCGGCGGCAACCCGCAGACTCCGGTTTCCCAGACTTATGTTGCCTAAATCATTAAGCGCCCTTGTGTGAACCGGATCGACTTTCAGAATCCTTTCAAGAAAAACGCGCCTGTCCCTCGTTTTGCCTTCCAGCGCGGCGGCGTCGGCAAGAACCATCAGGGCGGCGGTATTATCAGGCTCGGAAGCGATAATGCCGTTCGCGATTTTTTTCGCTTCGGCGGGTTTACCGGCGGAATTATAAATAGAAGCGCGCATGACAAGAATTTCAGTTTTTTCGGCTTCTTCCGGCGGAAGTTTGTTAAAAAGTTCCAAAGCGGAAGAAAAATCCCGGCGGGAAAGCTGTTCGGCAATCTCGCTTAGTACAGACTCCAAATTTTCTGCCTGAGAAAAAAGCACGGGAGAAAAACATAAAAAAAGGTAAAAAAACAAAAATTTTCGCGGAAAAAAACCGCTTCCATTGAACCTTGCAAACATGCTAATATATAGTATACAATATTCGATAATCCGGCAAGCGTTATCAAAACTTTATTTTAGATGAAGGGAGCGGTATTAGTAATGAAAAAACCTTTGGCGGCGCGCATTTTAGGTCTTGCCGTTCTGTACTGTTTTGTGTTTTTCGTTCTGGTTATTGTGCAATTTTCCGGAGCGGGAAATTTTTCCCTGCCCGCCGGCGCGATAAACATAAGGGGGCGGTATTTGCAGTCGCCCCAGCGGACGCCTCAGCAGGCGCGGGAAAATTCCGAAACAGGCAGGATTGACGTAACAGGCGGGGTGAAGGCTTTTTTCGGCGGACTGGAATTCAACATGAAAGAGGAACGCGGCAAAGGGCTGATTTTGACAGACGCGGACGGCTATGCCGCGCCGGTGAATCCCGAATATTTAATCACAACGGGTAATTCGGTTTATTTCGGTCTGCCCGGAGGAACCGCGATAATTTTCAATTCGCTGGAATCGGCAAACGGGATGGAACTGCAAATCAACGCCGAATTCGCGGACAATATCAGCGAAATATCCGTACCTGTCGCACAGCGGCGTTCCTCTTTGATACGCGACAACGGACAGCTCGGCGTTTTGTATAACGGCGCGCGGTATTTTTTCGGCGCTGCGGGAAATGAACTTGAAAGCGGAATAATAATCCTTTCAAAAAGCAACTCTTTTATTTCCTACCGCTCCAGAGGAAACCAGCGGGTCTTTAATCCCGAAGATTACATAATCGCGCAGGCGCACAATTACGAAGGCAACCTCGCCGAATGGCTTGACGCAATCTATACCCGCCTGAATCAAAACGCGTCCGTTTTGCAAAACGACGACGATATAATCGCGTTCCTGAGCGAAGCTCTGCGGCGCGGCAATTTTCCAACGGCGGTGTCGTCAATTCCAGGCAACTTTATTGACAGTCCGCGTCACAATTACAGATCAGCTCCTTTTATCGGGGGCTTGGCAACGGCATCTATTTCATTTGCATCCGAAGAACGCGAAAAAACAAATTTGATTACGCAATTAACAAGGGATAAATCACTCAATATATTAAAAGAAAAACATATAATTGATTATCTGTTTACAAGAAGCAGCGCCGCTATCGCGGATGAAGTAATTGAAATAATCGGCAATATAAATCCCGAACAGCTAACTCCCGATTATTGCCCCGGACTGCTGGAAGCTTACGAAGATATTAAAAAGTGGCGGTCGCAGATCAATAATCCGGTTGAGCCGCTGATAGAACAAATACTTTTACTTTTATCGGAAAACATGAATCTTGACGCCGAGAAAAAACTTGTTTTCGCCCGCAATTCCGGCGGCATGGATCTGGAGTACAGTCTCAGATTGGGAAAGGCTCTTATTTACTGGGCGGACGATGTAAAAAATAAAGACTGGTCGGCAATAGGGCGTTCTCTGGTCTTGTCGGCGCTTTCAAGCGGCGGCGCAGGAGCCGGAAACCTCTACTGTATTCTCAACCCCGGCAATAACGGTCCCAGAGCGGCAATGCTTATGGATAACGGTCTTTGGATGTGGACAATTTCACCTAACGTCAGAGCGTCTTACATTGACGGAAACCTGAATATCTCGACAACCTTCCCGCAGAATATGAGCCATTATGTGATAATCAAGGGAGTGCGTCCTTTTATTAAAGTGCAAATTTACGAGATGGACTGGAGAACGGACAGCCAGTTTGAACGCTACGATTCGTCAGGCTGGGTGTATTATCCGCAGGATCAAATTATGATAATGAAAATAAGACACCGCTCGGCTACTGAAAATGTCAGGATAATTTACAGAGTGGTGGAACCGCCTCCCGAAGAAGAGGAAGATACCGCCGCATACGAGACACCCGCACGTACGCAAAACCCATGGGATTCCTTCGCTCCATGAACAATATTATACGTTTCTTTTTTATACCGGCGTTATGTGCATTAAGCGTTTTAACCGCCTGTAAGGGCAAGGAAGTGCCGCCTGAACAGCCGACGGAAGAAATTGCGGTCGAGCAGACGGCGGAAGAAGAGACAACGGCGGAAGTTACGGAAGAAAACAGCGAAAGCGTCCGCGTTTCACACCAGACTCAGCGCTCCCCGTCTGATTTAAGATCGAGGTTAAGCGGCAGGCTTCCGGCTTTTGGAGTGAATGTTTATGAAGTTAATCCCGTAAATTACGAAAATCCTGATATTGAAATTCTAAAACAAATGGGCGCGGAAACTTATTTAATTTCGTATTTTACAGGCGAACAGTTTTACCGCGCCGGGGATTATGATAAAGCCATCGCGGAATATACCGCCGCCGTCGTTGGCAATGGCGAATTTGCCGAAGCGTTTTTTTCCAGAGGGAACGCGTGGCTGAAAAAGCGCGAATACGGACGCGCCATAGAAGATTATACCCGTTCGATAAATCTGGACGGCGGCAAAGCGGAAGTGTACAATTACCGAGGTTTCGCAAGAGCCGAGCGCGGAGAGACCAATCTGGCAATAGAGGATTATTCGCGCGCAATCGCGCTAAAAAGCGGCTACGCCGACGCTCTTATCAACCGCTCCCAGGCATTATTTGAAACCGGTAAATACGACAGGGTAATAGAAGACTGCGACCGTATTATCAGGCTGGAGCCGCGCAACGCTTCAATCTGGAACAGGCGGGGCAGCGCATGGTACCAGAAAAAAGAAGACAAAAAGGCTGTCAGCGATTTTACCGAAGCGATAAAAATAAGAGGCGATTATGCCCTCGCCTTTCACAACCGAGGAAACGCGTGGTACAGTCTGGGCGAATTGGACAAGGCGCTGGCGGACATGAACCGCGCTATCGCAATCAATCCGTCTTTCGCAAGCGCATATTCAAACAGGGGAAACATTCTGCGCGTTATGGGAAATCATGAAAGCGCGTCCGCCGATTTCGCAGAAGCAAAGCGGCTTGAAAGCCGTTAGCCGCAACTATTGAATTACCCGATCCAAACCTTCGTTGAAAAGCGCGTCAATTTCATTGCGTATCTGCGCCCTTATATTGTTCGGGATGGAAGGCAGGTTTGAAAAATAGCGCATAACGCGGATGCCTTCCGGCGCGAGCGGAGGTCCTGAAAAGCGGCAAAGCCTCGCTATTGAAGACGCCGCCGCTAACACAAGCTGCGGGTCCATGTTGGGATTGTTAGGGGCAAGCAGAAAATTATACGATTGAAACGACCTGCCCGTGGGGTCTACCCCGATGATTCCAATCGCGTCGGCGCATGCCCTCCTTACCGCAGGCTCCGGGTCTTTGTCAAAAATGTTCCAAAAAAACGGAACGGTTTCTCTTGAGCCAATCTGCGCCAGAAGGTAGATAAGCCTGATGCGCTGAGGCGGTTTTACCGCCGGACGCACGGGAGAATAATGCGGGGTGTTAAGAAAGAAGCCTATCATTTCCATCATATACGCGGCATAAATAGGCTCATTAATTCCAACCTGACCGCTTTTAATAACTTTTTCCATTTCATCAAAAACCATGTCCTGGTTTGTGTCGTCATAACGGCTTCTGTCCCCAATCCAGGGGGAAGGCGGCGGATTCCCCATGCCGTATGATCCTTCCGGCTCGGGACCGTAAAATCTTGTCTGCGGTATTGTCCTCGGCTTCACGTCAATTTTATAAACGCGCAGTACATTGTCCTTTCCACAGGCGTAGAGAAGTCCTTCGTCGCTGAGAGCGGGAACGCCGGAACATTCAACCTGTAGTCTGTGAACGAAACGACGGCGTCCTTCGGCGGTAAACGCGCTTACGCCGCGCACCGTTACCGCATAGACGCCGCGCTCATCATAAATTATCGCCGCCTGATCAATCGCAAGATTGCCGCTTCCCTTTTCTTCGACAGTTTCGTGCGTGTTTATCGTCCACTTTGCATTGCCTTCGCTGTCCAGAAGAAGCGCCCTTCCGTCCCTGAGTATTACCGCAAATTCAGCGCCTCGATTCACCGCCGCCGAAGGAGTCGCCGGCAAAGACTTCATTTTGGATTTTGAAAGCTTTGCGCCCTGTTCTTTGCTTTCGTCAAAAACGATTTTTTCCATTTCGCCTGATTGATAAAATAGCACATAACTCTGCCGGCTTTCTTCGTCTATAGAAATTATCATCAGCGGAAGTTTTTCCAGCTTCAGTTTCTCCACAGTGCCGAATTGATCAATTTTTACAAAATCCATGTTTCGCAGGACAGCCGCCGCGCTTCCCGTTTTATCAAGAACAGGAGGAAATGTAATTTGGCTTTCCAAATCCAGCGTCCATAGCGGGTTTCCCGAAGCGGTGCGGCAAGTTATTGTAGAATCCAGCGGGATGAAGACCCTTCCGTCCCAACCCACGACCGGCGAATACGAAATCGGCTTTCCAAGATTGAGCCGCCACAATTCGCGCCCGACGCGGTTAACCGCCATAAAAACTCCGGCGGCGCTGCAAACATAAGTCGCCCCTTCATAAGAACGTGCGATATACTGAACGGCGCGCCCTTTCGCGTCAAAGTTCCAAAGAGGAGTCCCGCTCATGTAAAACGATTTAACGCTTCCGTTGTAACCGGCAAGCACGACAGAACCCGCCTGCAAATGCGGCATTCCCCTGATCGTGTCGCCGATGTTCGTTTCCCACATAGCCGCCGCGCTGATGCGCGCTAATAAAGGATCGGCTCTCTGCTGTGCGAAAAGCGCAGCAAGACCGGCAAAAAAGAGAAAAACCGTTAGCTGAAAATATTTTCCGTTGTTACAGTTTTTTTTCACCGTTTTTTCCTACCGTATCTTTGTAAAGCGGGTAAAACCGATATAGGCGGAAGGAAAAACGGAAGTTCCGTCGTAGTTCCGTCCGCATGGCAACGCCCCGCCGATAATATCAAAAGAATTTTTATCGCTTCCGAACACCAAACCAAGCCTGTTTTGATTAACCTCGGTCTGCTCCGGCAATGTTTCTTCAAGTTTCAAATTGAAGCTTGCTGTTGCGTCAATCCGCACCTGTTTTGAGTCTACGGTCATATTGCGGCGGCTGTAATATCCCGCGTAGGAATAAGAACCGATACCGTATCCTTCGTATCTGAGGGAATTCATCCGCCTGTGTTCCCATGTGTCGTATCTTTCTACGGTTATTGTTCTGTCGGACTTAAATTCAATTATGCAGATAACAGGACCGTCCGGCATATTAAGGGCGGACTGCCATTTTCCCAAAAGGTAATTGGGAAAGGGAACCATCTCGACTATCTTTACGCAAAAGTTAAAAATTGAAATGTCTTTTACGGCGGCAGCCTGTTCTTTGGATTCGTTCAGCGTTTCATTTGTTTTTGCCTCTATCGTTTCAGCCGTCAAAACAAAAGAAGTGCCCTGCCTTGCAAGCGTCCCCTTCACAATATACTCCGCCCTGCCCTCTTCACGGACAATATTCATTCCCCAGGAAGTTAGCTCCTCGATAACTTGACGGGTAACAGCCGCGGCGTCTTCGGAGGTAACATTTCTTCCGGCAGTAAACGGCAAAACTCCGACAACGGGAATCCTTTGGGCAAAAGCGGCGCTAAAGGCGAAAGTTAAAAGTAAAAATGTTAAAAAATATTTTTTCATTTTATGGTTAACTCAATTTCTTTTAATATTTTATCGGTCAACAAGCCCTTTTTTCTCTGCTCCGCTGCATAGGCGGCGTAAATTTTATCATAAACGGCTATATGACCGAAAACCCAGTCCTTAAGAGTGCGGACGAAATGGTTTGGCACAAATTTCTTGCCGTCGTCATACGTGTTTGACGCGGTAAGAATTTCATGCACAAGATCATCGTGCATTTTTTTATGTTTGTTGTAATCGGGATATTTTATGGCGTCCAGAAGTTTCAATTCGGCGGTAAAGTGATAACGGACATATTCCACCATACGGCTCATGGCTTCCTTGAATACCGTAAGGCGTTCTTCCCCGCCGGACAGACAGGCGCGGTACAGCTCGTTCGTCAAATCCACAAGCTGATGGTGCTGTTTGTCAATCAGCTCTATCCCCGTGGCGTATTTATCGCTCCAACTGACAATTTCCGAACCTTCCGCCTCTGTAATAACCTCAACATTAATATTTTTTTCTACCATACTGCAAATTATAGTAAGAAACTGAATAAAAAGCAAGATTTGTTCCAAAAATCCCGTAAACAGGCAAGCGCCATGCATATGCGCACCGTATATACAGTGACTCTTGAGCCAAAATAACAGGCTCAGGAGCCGAGGAGGAAGAATTTTGCACAAGAAAAATGATATTCCAGAAAGAATAAAGATCGTTGAAAAAATTAATCAATTACTCCCTATAGAAATAATAATGCCTGAATCCGAGGAAGATTTTGAAATATATTCTGCTTACATTGATCAAATTGACGGCTGGAGGCAAAAAGTTATTGATTGGGCGCTGACTAAACTACCGAGCAGCATTTTAATGAAAGATGGGGAAGTGTTTTTTACCCGGAGTTCAATAAGAAACGCTCTTGCTCACGGGAAGGGCAGGTTAAAACTGCTTTCAATTCCGTATGTCCCTCATTTTCTCTTGGGCGGAGTATTGTTCTATACAGAAAGAAAAGAAAAATTTACGTTTTATAATTATGCCCACCCTTTTACATTTGAGGGAGAGGGATATTACGCGATAATTGTAGTTAGGGAAGATGATAACGGAAAGCGCTTTTACGACAACGAATTTATAACGAAAATAAAATTGGCGGATGGGTTGGACTACTCCCAGGGGCTGCCAGCGACAAGGCAGAATACCTGTGCCCATCCGTCTACAGGAAGTATACTACGAAATATCATGAATGTCAAATGAACGCGGTGTTTTCCACTTCAAAACAACTGGCGGCACTCAAGATAGAAGCGCTTTTCGCAGGAATGTCCCATGGAGAAACTTTTGCGGGGGAGGGGACCGAAGCGGGCGACTGTTTCAAAGAGACCCGATTTTTGGACGGGAGGAAGGAGGATGCCGGAGGCGGGTCTTTCCGCGCCGCCAGAGGAGAGGCGGAAAAGTTCGTCCTCATCGTGGATATAGTCGATTAATTGGGGGTTGTCTTTCGCGTATTGGTCAAGGAGCGGCTGAAGACAGGCGGTCGCTATCCCGGCGGCGGATGTCTCGATTAGCGCGTAACGGTTTTCACAGATTAACCCGATGCGGTTGGCGGCGGGGCTTTCCGCCGGAAGACGGCACAGGCGGTCAAGTTCTTGCGCGTCTTTTACCTGGCGGCTTGAAAAGTCCGGCAGTAGTGAAAGCAGGGAGAGGGTATCGTCAAAACCAAGGTCAAAGACAAGGCGGTGTATTGGCTCAAATTGAATCGCCGGGTCGTAGATGTTCTCAATTTCGACAAGCGCGTAACGACAGGGGTGGGACATTTCTCCCGGATGGGAAGTTTTATATTCTTCCCAGATGCCTTTTGCGGCAGCCAGAGAATGATTGCCGTCTCCAACAGCGAAAAGGAAGGGCTGCCCTCCTCCGTAACGGGCGGCGGAGCGTTCCCTAAGCGCATCAATTTTTTCGGCAAAAAAAGAAATATCTTTCTCAGAGTCCAGTCGCCAGCCACTGATACCGCCCGATTCCAGCATTAACGGCGTGTTGTAAACTGGAGCGGCTTTTTTCGCCCGCTCTCCAAGAGCCGGAAGCAGGCTGTCCGCGTCATCGTCAATTAAAAGAAGAACGTGCGGAAGTTCCAGCGGCGCGGCGCGGCGGATATCCATTCGCGGGGGCAGGCGTTCAGCAACCGTTCCCTCTGTACAGCGAATCAGCGGGCGCGCCTGCGGATGCCAGTCGTATTGTTCAAGATCGACGGCGGCGACAACACCGCGCCTTTTTTTTTGATAGGGAGTATCCCTTTCGATATAGATAAACCCACTGCGCGGTTCGCCAAAAACGCCGTCTTTCAGATAACGCTCCATAGTTGAATGAATGTCCGCTATTTTTTGCGGCGCGCCCGGATCGGCAAGAAACACTTCAGGAAAAATCAAATTCAATGTCGATGGCGAAGACGCGGCGGCGGTTTTCGCTCTTTCCCAATAATCCCTGTCCTGCGTAAATTGGTCGCAGGCAATTACCGCCCATTTTTGCATATCAACGCCGCGGGGCAGAAGTATTTCCGGTATTTCAAGACCCGATAAATTCAATTTTTGGCGATAGTCATTCATGGTTTTATTGTAGCGTAAAAGCGCGCAAATGTCATGACAAAAAAAGCCTGACCGCAAAAACGATCAGGCTTGATGAATGTTTACGCGCTGTTTAGAATTTTACCGAAACAAGAAGCTGGAAGAAGAAGAGCAAGCCGTTTGTGGTTTTATCAGTGCCAAATACGCTGATATCGTTGTTTTCTTTTTCGGGTTCACCATCGTCATCAAAAGTCATGCCGGCTCCTGTTACCGCTTCAAATATCAGATTGTCCGTGGCGTTAAGTTTCGCGCCAAGCGTTAAAAGGCTCTGGGCTTTTCCATAAGTTGTCTTAACTATCTTGTCTGAACCACCAGGATCTGGAGTATCTTCGACATAAGAAAGCGTCTCTGTTGTTACACGAGTTATAGTACCGGGAGCTAAATATCCGCCGATATTCAGGGCAAGTTTGGAAGCAATTTGCCACTGCGCGGCAAGTGCAAGACTAGGCTCAAAAATAACGGCGGATAATGTCCCATCCGCTCCATATTTCGCCAGCGTACCGTCATTGTATTTACTGTGCTCTTTCAATCCTGTAAATGCCGCGTTTGTAATTCCAAAATCAAGACCAAGCCTGAACGCGAATGAAAGATTTCCCTCGTTCCATGAACCGTTCAGGGAAGGCGCGATAAAATGAGAATTTAAACTGAACTCCTTTAAGCCGTCGTCTTTGTCGTTTATTCCCTTGAATGTTTTAATTTTCCTTTTCGGTTTTGCAGGATCAGAGCTATCAGTATAATTATACTCATTATCACCTGCACTAACTATTGTAAGAACATAATCCAGGTCTGCCGAAAGTTCAAATTCGTCCTTAGTATAGAAGGTAAAACCGCCCAGCCCCACTCCGAATACCGGCACAATATAATTCGCCGATGTCGCTATTTCTTCATCAGCGGGTTCATAGTTAGGCGCACCGCCATAAGTCTGGTATTTTCCGTATTCTCTGTGGAATCCCAACTGGAAGAACGCGTAGGGTCTTATTCCATTATTGGTAAGGTCCTTTGCCATTCCCCATGCAATCTGCGGAGTAATATCACCGGTCTCAAATTGCACGCTTTTAACAGCCATACTTGTTGGAATATATTCATCCGAATTAGGGTCTTTAATTGAAACGCCAAAATCATTGTCTTTAAAGGACTGGTAACTTGAAAAAAACGAAAGACGGAAGCCCATATCGATGGCTCCTATAAGAATCGAACCCTCATTGTCAAGCTTACTATCAGCTAAAAAAGGCACCTTATTTATATCTGAAATGGCATCTTCAAATCTATAAACCTTAACGCCGTTTTTATTTTTTCCTTTCCAATAGTAATTCTGTTCCGAATATGGAATTTCAGTTTTATTTGCCAGAAATTTGCCGCCGTAGTACGCGCCAATGTACAAGTCTTTTATCTTTGTCGCGAAACCCATGTTTACCCGTTTGGTATCGGCAAAGGATGTCATGGCAAAGAATTTTTCAAATTCCACGTCGTTATAGTAAGATGGGTCGATAAAATCATCCGCTTCGCTGGTAAACAGTCCGTTTGTTGCCGCGCTTGTGGGCGATCCCCAACTTATCAAAACATCGGGTAAGTAATCATCAATATCATCTAAAGTCATTTGCGCAAAAACCGTTCCGGTCATTGCCAAAAAAATCGTTATTAAAATAAACTTTTTCATAGTATCTCCTGTATTATAGCGCCGCTAAAATTTCAGCGAAACCAGAACGCTGTAGAAGAACAACAACCCATCCTCGCCGCTCTCAAATACGCTGATATCATTGTTATTTTTTCCTTTGTCTTCTTTTGCGTCATAATCAAAAGTAACGCCGCTGGAAACTTCAAATATCAGATATTCCGCAGGCTTTAGGGTAACCCCAAGCGACAACTTGTTGCCGTTGCCTGGTTTGCCATATTCAGTTTTAACTGTTTTGATGGCAGAATCTTTAATTTTTTTACCCTCTACTTTATCCACTACGCCATATTCTTCGGTCTCTGTGGTTGTACGCTCAATATCAATGTTAATCGCTCCGCCAATATTCAGGGCAAGTTTGGGAACAATCCACCACTGCGCGGCAAGTTCAAGTTTTGGGCTGAATCCAATTACGGATTTTATTGTTTCTGTTCCTTTATTAACAAGAGTACCTTTTCGTCTTTTGTCGGTATCGTTAGATAAATCCTTTTCCATAACTTCGTCAGAGCTGAATGTCAAACCAAAGCCAAGCTTGAATTTAAGACCGAGGTTTTCTCCGCTCCATGAACCGCTTACAGAGGGCGTAATAAAGTGTTTACTGTAGCTGTTTTCGGTATAATATTCATCATAACCCTTAGAAAGGTCTTTTGGATCTATAGGTTTTCCATAAAGCCCTTTGATTGTCCCTATTTGATACTTTTCATTGGCATCCAAATAGGAATACTCGTTGCTGTAAATCGCCATTACAAGCCCATATTCCAAATCCGCTGAAAATTTAAAGTCGTTTTGGTTGTAAATGGTAAATCCGCCAAGACCGAGATTGAACGCGGGAACGGTTACATTCAACGAATGGTCGATTTTAACATCATCGTATGTGACTTTAGCTTCCCCCGAATTGTAACCGTAGAGGTCGTCTTTCGAATAATCACGATAGAAATTCATCTTAAAGGCTGCCCATGGTCTTATGCCATATTTTGGGAAAAGGTCCTTTGAAAATGACCATACGATCTCCGGTTCAAGACTGCCTTTCGCGCTTTCATAACTTTTGTAGAAGTCGCTATCAATGTATTGAGGGGGGGTAGCATTATCATAATTTTTTACTTCAAAATCTTCGCCGCTAAAGGATTGATGGTCTGTGAAGAATGAAAGCCGGAAACCCATATTCGCAATTCCTACAAGGATCGCGAAGCGGTTTTTGGGATTACCCAATTCGGGTAGGCCGTCATATTGTATGACGCCGGCTTTCTCAGCTTCATCGATCCATTCTGTAGTGCCTTCTGTGTATTTGTTATCTTTTATGCCCCCCCAACCTGAGCCGCCGTAGTACGCGCCAAAATATAATTCGCTTATTTGTTTACCAGCCCCAACGTTCAAACTGTCGATGCTTTTAAAGGATGTCATGGCAAACCAGCTTTCAATGCCGGTGGATTTGTAGCTGTCCGGTCTGATAAAATCATCAGCCGCGCTGCGGAACCTTCCCTGTGTAGCTTCGTTTTGCGGCGACTTCCAGTCGGCTACGCCCAACTGCGGCAGTTTCTCTTTCGAAACGTCCAACTGTGCGTAAACCGCGCCTGACATAACCACAATCAAAAGCGCAATTAAACTTAACTTTTTCATAATCTCTCCTTGGTTCTTTCCAAACGCCCATATTATTGCCGGAGGACACGGACTATGTCCATGTTTTTCCCTTCATAAAAAGACAAGCAGATTATAGAATTTTAACCGAATTTTAACAAGTACCTAACGAAAATAATCTCAAGGCGGGCTTACCTTGCGGGCATTTATTCCACTGGAGGCGGGACGCATACCTGCCCATTGTACAACTCTTTGGGCAGTACCCTGATTTTCAGCTTTTTTTCCAGCGAGGCAAGAAGGCGCATCTGCGTTTCGTCGCCGATTGTCACCATAACGCCGCGTTTCCCTGCCCGCCCGGTGCGACCGCAGCGGTGGATGTAGACGTCGGTGTCGGCGGGTACGTCCAGGGCGATTACGTGGGTTATGCCGGGAATATCGAGCCCGCGGGCGGCGAGGTCGGTGGAGATGAGGACATCGACCCTGCCTTCGCGGAACGAATCAAGCGCCGTTTTTCGCTCCGCCGAACCGACCTGCTTTTTGCCGGTTTTTCCGAAAAGACCGGCGGCGGATATGTGGTGATATTGAAGGCGCGAAAGGAGGAGTCCGGCTTCATCGCCCCGGCTTGTAAAAACCAGCGCTTTAACGCGGGATTTTTTGGCTTTTAGCGCTGACAAAAGGGAACGCAGGGTTTGAACTTTCCGGCGTTTTTCGCTGAAAATCGCCCAGTGTTCAATCCGGTCGCGGAGAATTTCATGGTCGGCGCTTTCAATAATTTCGGCTGTTTTGAACAACTCTCCCAGCTTCGCGCTTGTTTTTTCGCCGACTGTGGCGGAACAGGCGACAAGGCACAGTTCGCTGTTTTCCGTCCGGCGGTTTGCGCCGCGTTCAATCAAAGACAGAAGTCCATTTGTATCATCAAGACATTCCTGCGCCGTAAGACGGTCGGCTTCGTCCAGAATCAGGAAGCGCAGTCCGAAAAATTTGAGCTTCCCCATTTTTGCCAAAACCAGCAGTCTGCCGGGATTTCCAATAATGATGACCGGTTTGGTTCTTTTTAAGTTTTCAATTTGTTTATCAATTTTTACAGAGCCGATAAGCAGAGCCGACGGCGCGGGCTTCGGGAAGCCTGTTGTTAAAAAGTCAACTTCCGCTTTTATCTGCGAGCAGAGTTCCAGAGTCGGAGCGCAGATCAAAATCGCGGGCGCGCTGCCGCCGGAACCGCCTTCGCCTTCGGCAAGCTGTTGCAGAGCAGGCAGAAGGTAGGCAAAAGTTTTTCCGGTTCCGGTGGCGGAACGAAAGACGAGCTTGCCGCCGGAAAGCAGGCGCGGGATTACAAGGCTTTGAATAGCTGTTGGTTTTGATATGGAGCGTTCTTTCAGTTTATCAAGAAAAAACGAATTAACGCCCAATTCAGTAAAAGAATTTATGTTAGTAGAATTTATGTTAGATGGGTTCATTTTTTCTTCGCTGAACGGCGCGGTTTGAAAATTTCCTTGAATTTTCTCCGCTGCTGTATGCGCCGTTCGTGAGGGTTAAGGTACGCGTCAAGTTCTTCGACAAGATGGGCGTATTCACTCAACTTTGGAAGCAGTTCCTTTGTATCAATTTTTTTATTCTTGTGTTTTTTCTTTTTGGCTTTTTTGATAAAAAGCGCGGAATTTTCTTCTATTTTGAGAAGCTGTTTTTCGATCTTATCAAGAATATTTGCGTCTAACTCATTGTCAATTTTATCAAAGTCCCCGAATTCGTATTTTACCACTTCGTCATTTCGTATCTCTCCCATGAACGCGCGGTAAAGATTCATCTTGATTCCCTTTTTCATGTACGCGAAACGTCCCTCTTTTTCAAACCGGCGGATGCTCACCATGATATACGCCGAGCTGAGATAACGCAGTGTTCTGTAAGCGGAAGCCCGTTTTACAAAGTCGTTGTCCTCGGCGACATAGATAGTTTCGTCAAATCCTCCGGCTCTGAAAAAAAGTCGCTTTGTTACAAAGATACAAAAACCGAACGCCTTTGGGTCAAGCCAAAGATTCAAAAGGACGGCGAGATTCATCATTCTGTGAATTACGCGATCAAGTCTGTAATCGGAGAGCGGTCTGATTTCGCAGGTAGCAAGGTCGATGTAGCGATCCTGCATTTCATCGTACACATTGCGGATGAACCCCTGCGGTAAAATTACATCCGCATCAAGAAAAAACAAAAAATCGCCGTTAGCCGCCGCCGCTCCGGCGTTTCTTCCCGCCGCCGGCAATCCGCCGTTCACGACGCGGCATCCGCGGCTTTTGGCTATCTCTCTGGTTTTGTCTTTTGAATGGGCGTCCGATACTATCACTTCGTAATCGTCAAAATCCTGAGCCTTGATACTATCCAAAAGTCCCGGCAGTGTTTTTTCTTCGTTCAAAGTCGGGATTATTATACTGACCTTCATAACTACCTATAGTGTAACCCAAGAAGCCTATTCAAGCAAATACAATAAAACTTGCAAATAACCAATAATAGCCTCCGGCGGGTCAGCCTGCGTGAAAAAATGGCACAGCCCGCCTGAAAATTGTTTCATATTAATTAATATTCAAAAATTGTCTGGTGCGGTCGTGGGCGGGGCTGGTGAAAAGCTGTTCGGGGGAAGCGGTTTCCAGAATTGAACCTTCGCACATGAACGCGACCCTGTCCGCGACATCGCGCACAAATCCCATTTCGTGGGAAACGACCAGCATGGTCATGCCGGCGGCGGCAAGCTGTTTAATGACAGCTAACACTTCTCCGGCAAGTTCAGGATCAAGGGAGGATGTCGGCTCGTCAAAGAGCATGATTTCCGGTTCCATGACGAGAGCGCGGGCGATTGCGGCGCGTTGTTTCTGCCCGCCGGAAAGCTGGGACGGGTACGCGTCTTTTTTATCGCCCAGCCCCACCCGCTCAAGAAACTGAAGGGATTTTGCCCGCGCCTGCGCGGGAGGGAGCTTTCGCACATGAATAGGGGCAAGCGTTAAATTTTCCAGGACTGTCTTGTGGGGGAAAAGGTTGAAATTCTGAAACACCATACCGATTTCAAGGAGTATTTTATTCCGCTCCTTCCGGCGCGTTTTTACGGCGTTCACTCCGTTACGGCAGTCAAAAAGCAATTTATCATCAATGTAGATTTTACCTTCGTCAACCGGCAGAAGATTTTTTACGGCTCTGAGCAGTGTTGTTTTACCCGCGCCGGACGGTCCTATTACGCAGACAACTTCGCCTCTTTCCACGGAAAGGGAAATATTTTTCAGCGCGCGGACAGACTGCCGCCCCGCGTGAAAAGTTTTGCATAACGAAACGGTTTTTATCACGGACATCGCTCTACTCGTATACCGAATATTTTTTTTCCAGTCTGCGGAAAATGAAAGAAAAAACCGCCGTAATGATCAAATAGAGAAACATCGCGGGTATGTACACAAGAGTCGAACCGGACGAGTTTTCTATATTTCTCATCGCTCTTGTAATGTCAACTAACGCGATCATGGACACAAGAGAGGCGTCTTTCAGCATCATGATGAACTCGCTGCCCGCCGGCGGAATAAGCCGCCTGATCGACTGCGGGATAATCACAAGCCGCAGTGTTTGCGCGAAGGTCAGTCCCAATGCGCGGGACGCTTCCGCCTGCCCGCTGTCTATGCTTTGAATTGCCGCCCGGATTATTTCCGCGCAGTAGGCGGCGCTGTTCAGAGAAAAGGCGGCAAACGCCGCGAAAAAACGGCTGTTAATTGTAAGAGCGGGAAAAATCTGCGGCAGAGCGTAGTAAATGAAAAAAAGCTGCATTAAAAGCGGCGTCCCCCGGAAAAAGAAAACATAGGCGCCGCAAATTTTATTCAGGGCGATATTTTTTGACATTTTCCCAAGCGCGAGAAAAAGACCCAACACAAGCCCCGCGCCGGCGGCAGTAATCGTCAGCCCCACGGTAACTTTCGCGCCTTTAAGGAGCAGAGGCATCCAAGAAAAAATCATCATTTTTAACGTCTCCATAACAACCCCGTCCCAAAAGACTAAACTTGACCTGCGAATTATTCTGAAACAACCTACAGACGGTCTGCGCAAACCCCTGTCGGGGACTCGATGTCTGTGGCATTTATTCACGCAGACTTTGGTCTGGCGTTTTTTGAATCCACAGACATATGTCCCCGTCAGGTCTTGTGCGCACCCGCCTGTAAGTCAATTCATCTATAATTTATGTGTAAACTGTACTGCAAATAGCCCGCATACACCAGACGGGGTTGTCTGTGGGAGCGTACAGATGGTATAAAATCCTTCAAAAGGAATAAAAAAATCAAATTTTTTTCATTTTTCTACTTGACAAACTATCGTTAGTTAGTTATTATTATAAGTACAAACTATCGTTTGTTAGTTTACGGGATAAGGAGTTGAAAAATTATGGAATCGTCAAATACTAAGGAAAAAATCATGTCCGCCGCCATTATGCTTTTTTCGGACAATGGCTACGATAAGGTTTCCATGCGCGATATTGCCGCGGAAGTCGGAATCAAGGCGGCTTCGATATACAATCACTTTCCCTCAAAAGAGGACATCTTGAAAAGCATTTATAAATTCTACGCCGACGAATACCAGCTTGCTTTTCCAAAGAGGAACGAGGCTCTTCGTCAGATAGAAAACGAACCGATTCATGACGTATTGAAAAAACTGAATTATTACTGGCCGTCGAATTTACAGGACAAGATGTCCCGAATAATTATCATCGCGGGACAGAGGATGTGTCTGGACAAAGACAGCGAAGATTTTGTCCGCGATAATTTTCTGAAACCGCAGGCGGAAATTTGGGCGCCGCTTTTAAGAAAGGCGATAAAACTGCGCAAGATTGAACCTATTGATATTGACACTTTCATCAGGCTGGTAATGTACTACTCATTAAGCGTTTCGGGACTCAATCGCACGGTAATGAAAATAAATAATGAAGAATGGAACAGCGGGCTTAATATGCTTTTTTCGCTGTTAAAACCGATCAAATAGGAGGCGCTTTATGGGAGTTTTCGATCAAACACGTAATAATCAAACGCAGTATAATACGGACACTGTTTTTCACTTTAAACGAGACCGTCTGAATCAACTGTTTACGGAAGCCATGAAGTACCCGCTTGTTATGGTGTGCGCCGGCGGAGGTTACGGAAAAACAAGCGCGGTTCATGACTTTACGCAGGAGTATCAGGCGTCTACGATATGGGTGCAGCTTTCGGAGCGCGATAATATCGGCGCGCGCTTTTGGGAAAATTTTATTCACAGCGTTACGCAAATTAACGAACCTTTCGCCAAGACGCTTAACAAATCGGGTTTTCCCGATACGCTGGAAAAGTTGAATCAGTCCCTTTCGCTGTTTCGCGACCATGTTGAGATAAAACGGCGTATTATCGTTTTAGATGATTTTCATTTTATTGACGATCCGTCCGTTATTCGTTTTGTAGAAGAAGGTTTCCGCTGTGTGCCGCCCGGAACTTCGCTGTTTCTGATCTCGCGTTCCACTCCGCGAATCAACATTGCCGGTCTTGTTTCAAAAGATCATATTTTCAATATCAGCGAAGAAGACCTGCGCTTTAACGATGACGAGCTTGCCCAGTATTTCCGCAGGCAGAATATTTCCCTTAAGCCTGACAGCCTTCGCGGAATCATGCAGGATACAGAAGGGTGGGCGTTCGCCATTAACCTGATCGCGCGTTCCTATAAAAAAGCGCCGGGTTACGAAGGATATTTGCGTAACGCGATGAAGTCGAATATTTTCCGGTATATGGAGACGGAAACTTGGGACGGTATTTCTGAACGCCTGCGGCATTTTTTGGTGCGCCTTTCGCTGATCGATCATCTTTCAGTAGACCTGATTTCGCTTTTGGCTGGGGAAGATGAATCGTTAATTAACGAACTGGAAAAACAAAACGCGTATATCCGCCGCGACAGCTATATCGACGCGTACCTTATTCACCCTCTGTTTCTGGAATTTCTGGCTTCAAAGCAGGAACTTTTAACGGAAGAGCAAAAAAACGAAACTTACGAAATCGCCGGGGCATGGTGCGATAAAAACGGATTCAAAATTGACGCTCTGTCATACTATGAAAAAATAGCCGATTACGAAGAAATAGTGCGAATGTTCGTTGAATTGCCGGCGCAGATACCCTACGACATAGCGCGTTACGCGACAGGTGTTTTTGAACGCGCGCCGGCGGAAGCTTTCGACACAGTGTTCTACCTTGCCGCGATGTATTTACGCGCCCTTATGAGCCAGGGTCTTTGGCGGAAAACAATCGAGTTAGCTGAATATTTTGAAGAGAGATACATAAAACTGCCGAATGACAATGTGTTCAGAAGGCGCACATTAAGAAGCATATACTACTGCTGCGCCTTTTCGCGCGCTTCGATGGGTTTAACGGAAGACAAATACGATTTTGATCTTTACTATGAAAAACTTGAAAAATGCCTGTCCGAACCGGCGGTTAATATGGCAAAACTGCTCAACCCCTGTCATGGACCGTGGGTTTGCAAAGTAGGCTCGGCAAGAAAAGGCGCTCCCGAAGAATTCATCGCCGCGCTGAAGCGTTCCGCCGTTCATATCTCGCGCTGTTTTAACAATTTGGAAACCGGAGAGGACGACCTTGCAAGCGGAGAACTTAATTTTTACCGGAACAATATCAGCGGCGCGGAATCTTTCACCGCCCGCGTTATTGACAGCTCGCGCGGCAAAAAGCAGTTTGAAAACGAACACAGGGCATTATTCTACACTCTGAGGATCGCCGTTATGCAGGGAAATTATGAAAAAGTTGAACGCGCGCTGAAAGAATTGGGCGCACAACTGTACGAAACCGGATACTCCAACCGTTTTATCAATTACGACATTGTTCTGTGCTGGTATTACTGCGCTTTGGGCATGCCTGAAAAAACACCCGACTGGCTGAAAGACGCTTTTTCGCTCTACGCTCACGCCGGTTTTGTTGAAAATTTCGCCAATCAAATGAAAGCCCGCTACTGTTACGCGACGAGGGACTTCCCTGCCCTGCTGTCGTACATTCACGATATGAAAAAACGCGAGTCCTACCTGTTCGGACGTGTGGAAATGCTGGCTATAGAGGCATGCGTTTATTATAAGATGAAAAACAAGGAAAAAGCCTGCGCCTCTCTTGAAGAAGCCTACAAAACGGCGTCACCTAACAACATACTGACGCCCTTTATCGAATTGGGCAAAGATATGCGGACATTGACAGCCTTCGCCATGAAGAAAAATTTAAGTATCCCTAAACAATGGCTGGAAGATATTAACCGCAGATCCGCTTATTACGCGAAACGGCTGGCTCATATTATGACGGAATACAAGCAGGCGAACGGGATCGGCGGCGGCATTTCAATTTCCCGAAGAGAAAATGAAATTCTGCTCGATCTTTCACACGGTCTTTCGCGCACGGAAATCGCGGTTAACCGCAGTCTTTCCATTAATACCGTAAAAATGGTTATTAACCGCGTTTACATGAAACTTGGCGCGGAAAATCTCGCGGACGCGATTCGTATAGCGGCGGAACGAAAGATAGTGTAAAATGAAAAGGAGATTATGATTTTGAAAAAGATTATAGCGTTTGCGCTTTTGATAAACGTGTTGTTGATTACGCAGACAACATGCCGCGGCGGAGCTTCGACCAAAAATGAAAATACGCCTGTTGTGTGGAATACTCTGGAAGAACTAGTGGCGCAGATGACGTTAGCTGAAAAAGTCGGGCAGATGACTCAGGCGGAACGCAGTAACGTATCCGCGGGCAATATAACCAAATACGCGCTCGGTTCGGTTTTAAGCGGCGGCGGTTCAACTCCTCTGCAAAATAGTCCGCTGGGCTGGATAAATATGATCAACGGTTTTACAGAAGCGTCTCTTAAAACACGGCTGGGCATTCCGGTTGTATACGGGCTTGACGCCGTACACGGTCATAATAATTTACTGAACGCGATTATTCTTCCGCACAATGTCGGGTTAGGTGCAATCGCGGCTGGCAATCGGGAACGAGGAGCGGAGGCGGCGTACACGGCGGGACGGATTACCGCCGAAGAAATGCTGGCTGCCGGAGTGCGATGGACATTCGCGCCCGTACTCGGCGTGGCGGAAGATGTGCGCTGGGGACGCACCTATGAAAGCTACAGCGAAAATGTTGAAATTGTGACCGTCATGGGCGCAAGCGCGGTAAAAGGACTACAAGAAAACGGCGTCGCCGCCTGTATAAAACACTATCTCGGCGAAGGGCAGACGACAGACGGACGCAATCAGGGCAACGCCGTTCTGGATCGAGCCGGCATTGAACGTATCCTCCCTCCTTACAAGGCAGCTATTGAAGCGGGCGCGATGTCGCTGATGCCTTCTTTTTCCAGCGTGAACGGAATTAAAATGCACGAACACAAAGAACTGCTTACAGATATTTTAAAAAACGAAATGGGTTTTGAAGGATTTGTTATTTCCGATTGGGCGGCTGTTGAACAATTATCCGGCGGCGGTTACAAAACGCAGATAGCGAACGCAATCAACGCGGGAATTGACATGGTAATGGCGACTAACGGACAGGATAAATGGGTTTCATTTACAAGTAATTTGCAGAATTTGGTTAAGGAGGGAAAAGTTCCGATGTCGCGGGTTGACGACGCGGTGATTCGTATCCTCAGATTCAAGCAAAAATTCGGTTTTTTTGATACGCCGATAATAGCAAAGCCGGGAGAAATCGGCTCTGACAAAAACCGCCGGGACGCGCGTTCGCTTGTTTCGGATTCGCTTGTGCTTTTAAGGAACGAAAACAATGTTATGACAAAACTTCCTTCATTCAAAAATATTCTCGTAACAGGACAAGGCGCGAATGATATTGGTATGCAATGCGGCGGCTGGACAATCACATGGCAGGGCGGAACAGGTCCTATCACGAAGGGCACGACAATACTGGAAGGAATACGGAATGCGGTTGACGGCAAGGCTGTTATCAGCTACGCCGCCGACGGAAAAACAACGGGAAACTTCGACGCCGTAATCGCGGTGATAGGAGAGAACCCATACGCCGAAACAGAAGGCGACCGTTCAACCGGCATCGGTTTTCGCCAGAGAGACGCGGAAATGTTAAAAAATGTTTATTCATTAAAACGCCCGGTAATTGTCATCATGCTGTCAGGACGCCCCATGACAATCGGCGATGAATATAAAAACTGGGACGCGTTTATCGCGGCGTGGCTTCCCGGAACAGAAGGCGGCGGGATAGCGGACGTACTTTTCACAGAGCGCGATTTTACAGGACGCACTCCCTACACATGGCGTAAATCGATTAATGGGGAAATTTTGTATCCGTTTGGCTTTGGGCTGAGGAAATAATTTTTTGAAAATGATCGAAAATGTTCATTCTTTCCCCCATGAATTTGATATATTCCACATAAAGGAATGAATATCATGCAATATACACAGGGAAAGATCGATTGTAAGCCGGACGAGGTTGGCTACGACGAAAGCCGCCTCCAGACGTTGAACAAGCACCTGCAGGGGCTGATTGACGACGGCGAACTTCAGTGCGCGTCTTATTGCATTTCCCGCTACGGAAAAGTTTTCGCGCACGGAGCAGTCGGGAAAAAGTCGTTTCGCAAGGAAGATAATACTCCCGTTCAGCCTGACTCGGTGCGCTACATTGCCTCGATGACAAAAACATTCACCGCTGTCGCGATAATGAAACTTGTCGAGGACGGCGTTACGCGCCTTGACACTCCGGTAGGTGAAATCCTGCCGCAGTTCAACACGCCGCCTTTTAACGGCATTACGCTGTTTCAGCTTTTGACGCACACATCAGGATTGCACGCCGATCCCGGCTGTTTTGAAAACAAGTATCAAATCAGTTATTGGGATATGATCGAAGGAGCGCACAAACTGCACAAAAAAGGACACGGCGAGTTTGACTGGATTAAAGCCGCGCTGAGTACAATCGGAAACAGTTTCAGAGTAAAGCCGGATACGGAGTGGGCGTATTGCAGTTTCGGTTTTGTGATACTTGGAAAAAAAAAAAAAAAACTGACCGGTATACACGCGCAGCAATATATTGAAGACAATATCTGTAAGCCGTTGGGGGTGAAGGACACTACATTTCACATAACTCCCGATATGGCAAAGCGTTATATTGTTTCCGATGAGGAACAGGAAAAATTTTTAAACAGCATAATAAACGGCACTTATGAGCCGCAGTGGATCGGAGAAAAACTCAACATCCCTTCGACAGCCGGCGGCCTTGACGGTACGTCTTACGATCTTGTACGCTTCGGGAACATGGTGCTGTCAGGCGGCACTCTTGACGGCGCACGTATCCTTGGCAGAAAAGCCGTGGAAAAGATGACGACACTTGCCATACACAACAAACCCAATTACTGCTGGGGCGCGAATGAACAAGACAGAGGCTACGGCGTAGGTTTCGACATGCGCAGCGGCCCCGCCTTTACTTTTTCGCGGAACACTTTCATGCACGAAGGCTCAGGCGCGTGCTCGCTGTACATCGACCCGCAAGAGGAATTGACCGCGGCGTGGATTGTACCCTTTGCCAAAGAGGGCTGGTTCTCAAAAGCGCTGTTCAATGTGCAGAATGTGATTTGGTCAGGGTTAGAGTGAAAAAAATAACTACAAACCAACACGAACAACCGGAAAAACAAAAGTACAAGTTCGTGGCGGTTCGTTTGATTTGTGGTAAAAAAATTAAATCTCTATTGACAAAAATAAAAATCTAAGGTAAGTTGTTAATAGTTGTATTTATTCTAAAATTTCTTTTTTATAAGGAGGATAAATTATGCGTGTAAAAGGATTACCCATTAACTAAAGCCGCGTGTTGCGGAACCTCCAGATCATACAGCTCGATTCACAAATAATCGATCTTGTCTCTTAATTCCAAACATGCGGACTCCGTCATTTTGAAATGCCGGACATTTTCTCAAAGCAGACCCGGATTACCCGGGGAAAAATTACAGGAGAATAGCATGTTCACAGAACTAAAAGATTATGGTTTCATGGGCGCGGATTTCCTTGCCGCGCGGGAAATTATCAGGGAAAAAAATCAGGAGAACTATATTCCGGCAAGGATCATTGAATCGCGGCGTGAACGATTCAGGGTTGTTTGCGAATACGGTGAAGCTCCCGCGGAAATCAAGGGCAGTTTTTATCACAATCTGGAGGAGGGAGA
>JAISSH010000095.1 GCA_031273265.1 Treponema sp. | reverse complement strand
CGGCATTGCAAATTGGGATCGGCTCCCTTTCTTAACAGAAGATCAATCAGCTCGTTGTTTTCCGCGGCTGTCGCGCACCAAAGCATCGTCAAGCCCTTTTCGCTGAGAGCGTTCAGCGGGGCGCCCTTCTCAACAAGCAGGGGAAGTAAAAAATGAACGTCTCTATCTTCTTTAACCGCAAGGTAGGCAATGGGAATACCTTGAGCGTTCTGCGCCGAGGGATCGGCTCCCGCGTCAATCAGGCGTTCCACAAAAGCGTAATACGCGGCAATTTCATCTTCCGATACATAAAAAAAGTTCAAAGCCCTTCCCAGCATGTAGTTAAGGTATTCCTTACGGCTTTCAAACCGCGCGGAAAAATTCGGGCTATGCTTCTCTTCCCATTCAAGGATAAACATATTTATTCTCGAATCCCAGCTGGGAGGATGGTTCATAAGAGGGGACGTTCCTCTGTTATTGGTTACATCAAAACGAACTCCCCATGAGACAAGCAACTCTTTTCCTTCACGGTTGCCGTAAAAAGCGGCGTTTTCTCCGTCTTTGGTCATGATTTGCGGGTCTGCGCCGCGCTCAAAGAGTATCTGCGCGACTTGATTGTTTCGACTGTCAAGCGCCTTCATTAAAAAGGTTTTGTTGTACCATGTATCGATGCCGTTGGGGTCTGCCCCCGCGTCAAGCAGTGAAGTTACCACAGAAGGAGCGGCTTTTGAACCTTTATTGAGTTCTTCTCTCAGAGCGCGGGTATGCGCGTCCTGTTCCTGACCAAAAAGGGGGAAAATGGACGTAAAGCAAAAAAATAAAACAGCAAACCAACGCATTTTAATACTTTTCATTTTATCAGAAGTAAACGCTAATAACAAGAAGAAGATGACCCCGTGAGACTCAGTGGTTAAATTCTTTTTCGATTTAGTAGTGATTTTCCATTGCCTGAAACTTTTCGCGTACTTTTTGTAGAAGCGCAAGTTCGCGCCTGATTGTTTTTCCGTAATCGAGGGAGCCGTTTTCGATTCTGAAAACTTCGTCTTCCCAAAATTGAATCTTCTGCAGGTTTATCCAGCGGAAGCGTCTTTCGCCGGCTTTTTCCTTCCACTGTAAAACTTCATCCCAGTAGTACAGGGCGGTACGGAAACAGGTTTCCGCGGTTTCAAGGCTTTCGAGGTTTTGATCTTTCCATGGGGAGTTGTAAAAATAGGCGCTGCGTTTGTTCCATTTGTTTGCTAAAAAAAGATACTGTTCAACCAGTTTGATATGTACGTGCATGTTAAAAAGATAGCGGTACTTTTCCCACTGGGTTTCGTTTTCGATAAGGGCAAGGGCGTAAAGAGGGTTGGCGAAATCAGCCTTTATCGCCTGTTCAAGCCAGTAGATATTTTCCATAGTGTCGTCGGGATATTGAATGTAATGAAGGTGAAAGAGTCTGTAGTACTGTTCTTTGTAGGTAACAAAATACCCGTTGATTGGCAGGCTTGAAGCCAGAAAGACAAGGAGAATCGCTGTCTTAAAAAGTTTTTTCACTATGTATTAAATATCGGCATTTGGGAGATAATGCTCCACACCTGATCCCCGATTTCCTGTACGCTTTTTGAAGCGTCTATTGTTTCTACCCTGACTCCCGCGCTCCGATATTTTTCAAGCAGGGATATGTACTTTTCACGGACTTTTGACTGAAATTCGCGGTATTCGTAAATTTCACGCGAGGTGCGGTTTTTCATTCTGGCGAGGGCAATTTCCGGGTCAATATCCAAAAAAATGAGCGTTTCGGGAGCGGGAAAGCGGGAGTTGAGGCTTAATGGCAGTTCATCGCCGCATTCAATCCCCTGATACACAAGGGAAGACATCGCGTATCTGTCGCAGACGACAAGCTCACCGCGGGCGGCATGCGCCAGAATACCGTTTTCCCCGTGCAGGTGCTCGTTTCTGTCCGCGGCGAAAAGGAACGCCAGTGTTTCAGGTTTAATGGTTATCTCATTTTTGAGAGCGCGGCGGATCAATTTGCCGATTTGACCTTCTGTCGGCTCAAAAGTGGAAAAAAAAGCCGGTTTTTTGGCTTTTTTCAGGCGTTCGCTGAGAATCGCGAGCTGGGTTGTCGTCCCGCTGCCGTCTCCGCCCTCAAATACCGCAAAATTGGAAATAATGTCCATTTGTCCGTTAAAAATAGCATAAATCGCCGACAAAAGCAATGAATTTGAAGTAAATTGCGGTTAAAATGTGTCTTTTTTCCGATAAGAGTGTTATATTTATAGTAAGAAATTATATAAAAGGTAATACATTGTCGGATATAACTGTTGAAAATGGGGAAGGAAGGTTTACCCGCTCTATTTTTATTAAAGTTCTCATTTTTTCAGGACTGATAGTTCTTTCCGCTGCGGCAATGCGCCCTGTGCAGGCGGCTATTAGTCAGGCAATGTCCCATATTCGAACATCATTAATCGCCAGAATCGAAACCGCTACTGGTATGGAGATTCAATATTCATCGATTCGTCCTTCGCTTTTTGGTTCATTTGACATTAGGAGTCTGAGGTTAACCAAAAACAACAACGCGTTTCTTTCGATATCGAGAGTTAGGATTTCATTTTCATTGGCGGATCTACTGCGCGGTAAAAAAAACGCCGTCCGCAGTATTGAGATTGAACGTCCTTCAATCAGTCTGGATACCGAAAAGGACGGAGAACTGTTGATATTTTTGAAGTCATTGTCGAATTCTGATACGAACTTTGAAGAATCTCTGGCGCAAATCGCGGAATTTTTTCCTGAACAACCCGTTCTGCTGATCAGAAATTTTAATTTCAGCCTGATTGACGGCGGAACATTCTGCCGGATAGGCGAGATGGATATTGATATCAACGGAGACGGCTCGCGGCTTTTTCTGGAAAGCAAATTGCGCGCCGAATTGAGGTATTCAGATTTAAAGAATAAAATCTACACTGTTAAAACCGACGTAAGCGTAAACGGTGAATGTCCCGCAAATCTTGACGAGGGCAGGGCGGAGATGGCTTTTACTTCGTTTACAGTTTTAGAACAGGAGAAAAAAAGAAACGGCTTGTTTTTTCAGACTGTAAGCTCTTCCACAGGCAACAACAACTCTTTTTTAGATATTCGTCCTTTTGGGTTTGAGTTTCTTTATAAAAACGAAAACCTAACCGTAAGTACGTTAGGTGAAAATAATAAATACAGCGGCTTATTTAACTATAATATTGAAACGGGGAATATATCGGCGGAAACAGTCTTCAATGATTTTATCCCTTCCGCTTTATTCGCTTTTTCCGGCGCGTATAAAAATATAAACGATTTTCTTTTAATGACTGTAACAGGCGGCGCCTCTTTTAATTATGAAAAAACAGGGGCAATGCGCTACAATGTAAATCTCAACGGCGCGGACGTATTAAGAAAGGGGAAAGACCTCGCTGTCAATCTGCACGGAAACGAAAAGTCCATAACTGTGGATGACGTTCATTTTTACGCGCCGGAAACCGCCGAAGAAATGCTTTTTTACGGAAATTTTGGTTTTTCGGGACGCATGGGATTTGCCGACTTTACTCCGTCAGGAAAAATCTTTTTTGATAACTTCAGCATCAGCGGGAATGACAGTATTAACGCAGTCTTGCAGGTATCAAATTCTGGAAATGAGATCCATGTTTCGGCGGAAACCGTAAGTTTTGGCAAGGCAGCATTCAACAATTTGGATGTTTATCTGTATCCTTCCGACGGGGATTTAGGCGTGTTGGCTTCTGTTTTCTGTGAAAATGAAGGGGAACTCAGCATGGAAGCCATGCTTAATTACGCTCCGCGCCAGCTTGATGCTTCACTATCATTAAATACATTTTCATTTAATAATTTTGTTGAAATATTAAAACCGTTTTCGAATAACGCAAATTCCAAAAAACTGAATTTTAACACCTTAAAAGAAATCACGATTACGTCGGATTTATTTGTATCAACAGATTTTGATAAACTCGTATACAACGCTCCCAGCATCAATATTAAGTACGATAAAATTGATGGACAGCTTTCGCTTTCAGGAACAGACAGGCAGTTTACCCTGAGCGAGGGAATTTTCACCAAAAATAATACGGATTTTTTTGTTTCCGCAAATGTAAATTTCTCAAATCCAAATGATCTTGTTTTTACTTTCAACGCGAATTTTCTTGATTTATCGTGGAATCTGGAAGGAAATATTCTTGATATGTCTACGCTGATTATCAGCGATCCGAACGGACTTCATGCCTACGGCAATGTTTCAAGTTTGGGAGCCGTATCGGGGTATGTCGAAGGCGTTGATTTCCCAATCCCGTTTGACGGACATCCGGCATATTTGAATTTCTATACTTCGATGCGCTATGATTCCAGGGATTTTTGGGCGGTGGATGTCGCGCATTTCAACGCGCGCGGTATAAATTCCCTTGGCGATGACGGCAGTTTAAGTGTGTCAGGAACTTTGGATCAAGACGGCGCGAGCTTTAGAAATTTATTTTATAGGGATCAAATAGGAGACCTTACGGGAGGCGTAGACTTTTCATGGGACAGCGATTTTTCGTATCTACAGTTTTTTGCCAATATTACGGACGGACGCGAAGCGGGTGAAAATTATAACGCTGAAGGTATGTTAAAAAACGATCATTTTAACGTGAACGCGTCAATCACGGATATGCGCGTTGACAGATTTACGGGAAGCAAAGGGAAAATATTGCTGAATGGCAATGCGGATATTATGTGGGATTCCGCCCAGTCTTTCAACGCACGGCTAGACCTTACATCATTGTACGCGAATATGAATGGAAATGAAGTTAACGCCTCGGCTAGTTTGTTATTCGACAATGACGAGTTAGCTGTCAATGAATTATTGTTAACTTATGCGGACTTTAAGGCTTATATGCCGGATTTACGGTTGAATCGAATTGAAAATTTTGCTGCGACTACCATATACGCAAGCGGTTTATTTTCGCAAAATGTAATTGAAGGGAAAATTGAACTTAACACGAATTTTAATAACATTGATTCGTGGATGGATTATAAAAACGCGCTTGATTCATTTAACGGTTCAATAAAAATGGAAAATTTTTACTACAAGAACGTACGGCAGCAGCCGTTTGCGTTTGTATTTGCAAGAAGTGACGGAGAACTTTCCGTTTCAGGTGGTCCTGGAGATATGCTCAGGCTGGAAATGGACAAAGAAGGAAATTTCTTTACCAGCTTGTCAAATCCAATGCCGATACACAGTACTATAGTCGGCAAATATAAGGACGGAATTATTGACGCGCATTGTAATGATTTTTTTATGGATATATCGGGACTTTGGTCTATGCTTCCGAATCAATATCCGGCTACAATAGCGGGAGGATACATTACAGCGCAGGTAGATATACGCGGTCAACTGTTTAATCCCGAATTTTTTGGAAAAGCGAAAGGAACAAGCTTTTGCATACAAGTTCCTGACTATCTCGGAGACGATATAAAACTTGATCCTTTTTTTGCCGATCTTGAGGGATACGAACTGGCTTTTAATCAGGTGCCTGCCTCTGTCGGCGGCGGCGGCGGACTTGTTGACGGCTGGTTTCTTTTTGAAAACTGGATCCCTGATAATTTTGGTCTTGTTATTAAAATCCCAAGAGAAAGACCTATTCCCTACAAGGTAAATATCGGGGGGTTCGTCGCCGATGGGGACGCTTCGGGTTTGTTGAACCTGACAATGGAAAATTCAACGTTTGATGTTTCCGGCGATCTTTTCGCGAACAATACCGAAATGAGTTTAGAAGCTGAAGATGCGAAGAACGCGGACAATAATTCGAGCTCAAGCAACACCAGCACGGTGATAAATATGACAATTACCACAGGATCGGTAGTTGAATTTTTGTGGCCTAATAAAAACATGCCCATTTTAAGGGCAAATCCGGAAATGGGAACAGTTTTAAACATTTTCGCGGATACCCTGACTATGCAATATACGCTTAACAGCGATATAAAAATTCGTTCCGGCGAGTTGTTCTATTTTGACCGGAGTTTTTATATCAGGCAGGGAAACCTTATTTTCAGGGAAAATGAACAGCAGTTCAACCCGCGCATAAGCGCCAGAGCCGAAGTCAGGGATCGTACGGACTCAGGACCAGTTTCAATAATGATGATAATCGAAAATGAGCCTTTGTTGAGTTTTTCTCCCCGTTTTGAGGCTAATCCCGTACTGACGCAGGTTGAGATATATTCGCTTTTAGGGCAGAATTTGTACGCTGCTGGAGGCGAAAATATGGCGGATTCGCAGAGATTTCTCCTTTCATCAACGACGGATATTATTGTCCAACTTGCCGCCAGCAATGATTTTCTGGCTCAATTTGTAACGGTACGGCAGTTGGAACGGAGAGTCAGGAACATTTTGCACTTGGATATGTTCAGCGTAAGGACAAGGTTTCTGCAAAATGCCATCGCGATCGCTACTGTGGGAGCTGTAACAAACGCCAACGACACAGGTCAGAACCCGGTTGACAGGAATAGCGGTGTAGGTAACTATTTTGATAAGACGAGTGTTTTTGTAGGTAAGTATGTCGGTCAAAAAATGTTTATTCAGGGTATGTTGTCCTTGCGTTATGACGAAAATTATCTTAACATGGGCGGTATAAGGTTTGAACCTGATATAGGAGTTGAATTACAGAGTCCCTTATTCAATATCCGCTGGGATTTTTTCCCATATCACCCGGAAAACTTGTGGTTGAACGATCATTCAATTACTCTTCTGTGGAGTAAATCATTTTAGGAGTTTCGATGCGCTATAGATTTTTGGCTTTCATTTTGGTCATAACGGCAGTTTGCGGTTTTTCACAACAGGCTATTCAGGAAGAATGGTATCAAAACAAACCTATAAGGGATATAGTTTTTTCCGGGTTAAAAAACATATCGCAATCGGAACTTGAAGCCTTGATTGCGCCCTACAGGGGAAAATTATTTGACGACACGATTTTTTGGGAAATACAAGGCAAGCTGTACGCCCTGGAATATTTCGATCGAATAGACCCAAGCACTCAGCGCGCCGATATTTCCGGCAGCGAAGTAATAATCAGATTTACCGTAACAGAACGTCCGACAATAGGACGCATTGTTTTTAGCGGAAATTCAGGTTTGCGCCGCAACGAACTTCTTGAAACAATCAGTATAAAAACAAGCGATGTTTTAAACAGCGCGAAAATACGCGCGGACATAGAAGCTATTAA
This sequence comes from Treponema sp., assembly GCA_031273265.1. Lineage (GTDB taxonomy): Bacteria > Spirochaetota > Spirochaetia > Treponematales > Breznakiellaceae > WQXQ01. Next base: position 21,198 of record JAISSH010000095.1, on the reverse strand, counting down.
AAATAAATATGTAGAAAAAGGCTACCCCAACGTTGTTGTTCAGGCATCAGAAGCAAAAAGCGGCGATACTACCGTTACGCTGACATTTAACATTACCGAAGGACAGAAAATCTCGATAAAAAGCTTTGAGTTTGAAGGCAACACAAGATTTTCAAATAAAACGTTAAGAGGGCAGCTTTCGTTAAAAGCAAAAACCCTGCTCAATGACGGAGCTTTTCAGGAAGCCAAATTGCTGACAGACATTGAAGCCGTTGAAAATTATTATCGTGATCGCGGCTATATTGAAGCGGAAGTAAAGGATGTTACGCGCACTTATGAAGAAGACGCAAAAGGCGTAAGTTTGATATTGACATTTTTTATTGAAGAGGGAAGCGTTTTTACATTTGGAGGCATTGCTTTTGAGGGGAATATAATATTTTCTACCGAGCAGCTTGAAAAATTGATCTATTCCAAAGTAGGCGACAATGTAAACACAAGCAGGCTTGAAGCGGATTTGCAGCGCGTTTCGGATCTTTATTTTGAAAACGGATATATCTTTAATTCAATAATCAGAGTGCCGGAAAAAAGGGATAATGTACTGTCCTATACAATTTCCATTGTTGAGCGCGGAAGAGCGTACATAGAGAATATTATTGTCCGGGGAAATGATAAAACAAAAACTGACGTGATTTTAAGGGAAATTCCTCTTGAACCGGGAGATGTTTTTTCCAAAACAAAAGTTATGGACGCAATGAGAAATCTTTATAACTTACAATTTTTCTCGATGGTTATGCCTGATACCCTTCCCGGAAGCACTGATAACCTTATGGATTTGATTTTTACCGTTGAGGAACAGCCGACCATCGATCTTCAATTTGGCGTAACATTTTCCGGAAGTTCCGATCCTGATACTTCTCCAATATCGGGAATGTTAAAATGGAACGATAGAAATGTCGCCGGAACCGGTAACCAGATAGGGGCGGAGCTAAATTCTTCAATAGTTGATACGACGAATTTTTCCATTAATTACCTGCACCGGTGGATTTTCGGACTTCCTCTTTCGGGAGGGGTAGATTTTACCACAAGCTATCAAAGACGTCTTGCTACGATGGATAATTTAAGCCCTATCTTTAATGGAGATGAAGATTACGCTTTTCCGGACGGTTTCACTACATATGATGAATACAGAGACAACAGTAGACTTCCGCCCAGAGATTACCTTATGGAATATATGCAGTTGTACTTATCTATAGGTTTTTCCACCGGATACCGCTGGAATACATTCATGGGGATTTACGGAATAAACGGAGGAGTCCGCGTCGGCTGGCTCAGAAATACATACGACAGCGACTTGTTCCGTCCGTTTGATCCGGCGCTAAGGGAAGACAGCAACACTTGGACGCCTAAAAATTCTTTCTGGATGTCCACTTCGCTTGATCAACGGGATATTTTCTACGATCCTTCAAGAGGTTATTACCTGTATGCGCGGATCGGATTCTACGGTATTTTAAGCAATGAGCGTGAACATTATATCAGAACCGATACAAAAGCGGAATATTTTGTTACGCTGTTTAATCTTCCCGTAACGGAAAAATGGAGTTTCAAAAGCGTTTTTGGAATCCATACAGGTTTATCTATAATTAATAAACAGCCGGGGCGCAGTTCAAAAACAAACCCGAAAGTTCCTCCAATTGAAGAGGCGAACAAACTTGCCGTAGACGGGATGTTTGTTGGAAGAGGGTGGAGCAACGAATACAGAAACAAGGGTCTTATACTTTGGGATAACTGGGCGGAATTGCGCTTTCCTATAGTGCATGGAATTTTGGCGTTTGATTTCTTTTTTGACGCGGCAGGAGTTGAATCAAAAGAAGGTTATTATTTTGGAAGTTACAAAGATGATGAAACGGGCAATAGAGTCGCGAATTTTACACTGGACAATATGCGGTTCAGTTTCGGCGGAGGGCTGCGGTTCGCAATTCCGCAATTCCCGTTCCGGCTAAGTTTGGCAAAACGTTTCAGGTTTGTCGACGGCGAGTTTGCATGGGAGCCCGGCGCGCTCGGCGGAGATCCTAAAGACCCGGCAAAGGGTGTCGACCTTGTTATATCTTTTGTATTATCATATTAGGCGAATGAGGTGTCTATGTTAAAGCGCGTTCTGCTTTTTTTGTTATTGTTTGTTTCCGGCTTTTTATATGCCCAGCAGCTTACCCGGTTCGCGGTGGTTGACATGTCAAAGGTTTATACGGCGTTCTTTCGGGATTCAAGGGCTGTAAGGCAGTTTGAGGAAAAAAGCGCCAAAGTTCAGAGCGATATTGACAAAATAACAAAAGAAATACAGGATTTAAAATCGAAACAGCTTGACGCAGTCCAGCGCGGGGATCAATCGGAAGCCCTCAGGTTTGAAAATCAGGCTTACAGAAGATCCGAGTATTTAAAAGATTATTTTAATACAAAAACGGCTGAACTTGAAAATGAGAAAAAGCGGCTTATGCAGTCCGGCTCTTTTCTTGATCAGGTGTACGATGAAATTCGCTATATCGCGGAAAGCGAGGGCTACAGCATGGTTATGGATCTTAAGGCAAATAACGGAATTGTCTGGTACAGCACTACAGTCGATATTACGGACAAACTAATTTCCAATTTGCTGACAAAATCCAGAAATTAAATTGACATGGACGCTAATAAATCCAGCCCTATGCTGGATCAATACAGGCGGATAAAAAAAGAACAGGAAGGAAATATTCTCTTCTTCCGCCTTGGTGACTTTTACGAGATGTTCGCCGAGGACGCGATTGAAATTTCCGCCCTTCTGAACCTTACCCTGACAAGCCGCAGTGGGCTTCCCATGTGCGGAGTTCCCTATCACGCGTCAAGATCATACATAGCGCGGCTCTTAAAACTGGGAAAAAAAGTCGCGATATGCGAACAGCTCACGCTTCCAGAAAAAGGAAGCAAGGTGATAGAGCGTGATGTGGTGGAGATAATCACTCCCGGAACCACGGTGGACGATGATTTTCTTGATAAGGGAAGTTCCAATTACCTGAGCTGTCTCGCATCCGCCAAGAATGAGCTTTCTTTTTCCTATATCGATCTTTCAACCGGTGATTTTTTCGCCACCAGCTTCCCCGCCGCGGCTTCGGAAATGCTAAGGCAGGAGCTTGAAAGACTGCAGATCAGGGAGATGCTGATACAGGAATCCCTTTTGGAAGAAGAAAAACTCCTTGCCGCGGCGATTTACGACAGAAGCGGGCTTGTATTGAACCGATGGGCGGACTGGCTTTTTGATCCTGTTCAGGCAAAGACGCGCCTTGAAAAGCAGTTTGGGCTCGCGAACTTAAAAAGTTTTGGGCTTAACGAAACAAGCGCGGAAATTGTCTCATCGGGAGCCTTGCTCGACTATCTTGATACCACTTCCAAAAGCCTGCTCCCGCACATCAGAACATTAAAGGTGTACAGAGACAGCGAATATCTGGGACTGGATGAATCAAGTCAGCGCAATCTGGAGCTTTTGTACAACCAAAGGGACGGCGATGTGCGTTTTTCGCTCTTGGAAGTGTTAGACGAAACGCGCAGTTCCATGGGACGCAGGCTTTTGAAACGGCGCATCCTTCACCCCTTGCGCGATTTAAATCGCATACAGGCGCGCCTTGATATGGTGGAAGACCTCTACCGCGAACAGGGACGGTTAAGCAAATTGCGCGAATTGTTGGTAAAAACTCCCGATCTTGAGCGTCTGTGTTCAAGGCTCGCCATGGACAGGGCGCATGGCAGGGATATGCTCGCGGTTAAAAACGCGCTTGTTTCATTTCACGCGATAGATGAACTTATATCAGGCGCGAACCTTCGATTTGAATCCAGCGAAGATAATAAAAACAAATTTGAAATCCTTGCGCAAATACAGAAATTGCTTGAAAAGAGTATCAGCGAAGAGCCGTCTTTGCTTCTTAACGAAGGCAATTTGATAAAGGACGGCTACAGCGCGGAACTTGACAACCTTCGTTCATTACGCGACATGAGCAGTCAGTATCTGGAAAAATACCTTGCGGAAGAAAGGGAAGAGACAGGCATTCCAAGCCTTAAAATACACCACAACCGCATGATTGGCTATTTTTTTGAGGTAACAAAGACGCATCTTGCGCGGGTTCCCAAGCATTTTATAAGGCGGCAGGGCATAGCCGGAGGCGAAAGGTACACGACAGACCGCCTTGCATCTCTGGAATCGGAAATTAACGGCGCGTCGGAAAAGGTTGTTGATCTGGAACGCAGTCTCTTTCTTGAAATTCGCGAAGAGACAAAAAAAGCCCTCGCCCAGCTTTCAGCCGCCGCCCGCCGTATCGCAGAGCTTGACGCCGCGCAGTCCCTCGCTAAAGCCGCGTCTATCAGGGGCTGGACGCGCCCGGAACTAAACGAAAGCGGCGCTCTGGAAATTATTGAGGGACGCCACCCGGTAGTGGAAGCGCATCTAGGACGCGGCGAGTATATACCCAACGATATTTTACTGAACGCCGGTAAAGACGGAATTTCATTCGCGATGATAACAGGTCCCAACATGGCGGGAAAATCAACGTATCTGCGCTCGGCGGCTCTTATTACAATCATGGCGCAGATGGGCAGTTTTGTGCCGGCGCGTGAAGCGCGAATAGGGCTGTGCGACCGTATCTATTGCAGAGTGGGAGCGTCCGACAACCTGGCTCGGGGAGAGTCAACCTTTCTTGTCGAGATGAACGAAACGGCTTTTATCCTGAACACGGCGACGGAAAAAAGCCTCGTTATCATGGACGAAGTGGGCAGGGGAACAGGCACAAACGACGGACTTTCGATAGCGTGGGCGGTAAGCGAGGAACTGTTGAACCGTATCGGATGCCGTACACTTTTTGCCACCCACTTTCATGAACTTTCACTGCTCGTTCATCCGCGCCTTGTAAACCGCTCTATGGAAGTTCTGGAGCAGGGGGAGAAGATCGTCTTTTTACGAAAATTGAAAGAAGGACCCGCCGCCGAGTCATACGGCATCCATGTCGCGCGTCTTGCCGGGCTTTCCAATACAGTCCTGCAAAAAGCCCAGCAGATCATGTCGCGCTTGAAAGAACGCGACGCCGATTTAAGCGAAACCTTTAATCCCGACGCTATTTCCGTTAACCTCAAAAAAGATATGGTTAACGATGGTATAAATACAAGTAAAAATGTTAAAAGAGTCGGTAAGAGTGAAAAAAACACCGCTGAACAGGCATTTTTTACGCCGCCGCCCGCTTCAAACACCGGAAAAATCGATCAACTGTTAAATGACATACAGCCTGAAGAAATGACCCCGCTTGAGGCGCTTAACATCTTATGCCAATGGAAAAAGCTTGCCGATTGCGGTGTTACGCCTCCTCCTGCCGAAAAACAGCCCAAACCGCGCCAGAACAAGAGCGAGAACCCAACGCCCTCGCTGTTTGATTAGTAACATAAAATTTTCCCCCTTCAGGCAAGCGCCGTACATACACGCGCCGTATATAGGGGTATGAGTTTACTAAAAAATATCTTTTTGCGGGTTAAAAATTTCTTTTTTCCACGGCTTTGCGCGATATGCGAAAACCAGTTAATCGATGCGGGGGAAATTCGGCATGGGCTTTGCGAAGAATGCGGCGCGTCTTTTGAAACTGTTCAAGGTGAAAAATGCGGACTGTGCGGACGACCGCTTGTTTCGGAAAGGGAATTTTGCCTTTCCTGCCGAAATGGGGCAGGGCGCTCTTACGACCGTTTATGGGTTCTTTTTCCCTATACCGGAAAATACCGAAGGCTTCTTACGGCTTATAAATTCAACAAAAATACTTCGCTTGCGAATTTTCTTGCGGAAAAGGTAACACAGCTTATTGACGGCGACCCTGTTTTGCGCGAGGCGGGTATTGTCCCTGTTCCGCCGAGACCGGGAAAAATCAAGGAGAGCGGATGGGATCAGGTTGAATACCTTGTAAGACGGCTTGAAAAAATTGACAGAGAGAAAATAAAAGTTTGCCGTTGCTTAAAACGGCAAAAATCAAAAGTTCAGAAAATGCTTGGGCGCACTGAGCGCGCCGAAAACCTGAAAGGACGCATTCAGGCGCACGGAGAAGTTCCGAAAACCGCCATTGTTATTGACGATGTAATAACCACAGGTTCAACCATTGAAGAATGTTCTCGGACGCTTAAGGAAAACGGAGCGGAAAAAGTGTTCGGTCTGTGCCTTTTTTATAATTGATATTGGCGTTATAATTGATCCGTGCGCTACGATTTAATCCTTAAAAACGGAACAGTTGTTACCTCGTCGGAAAGTTTTGCGGGCGATGTCGCCGTCAGTAATGGAAAAATCGTCAAAACAGGAAAATTGGAAAACGACGATACGGCGGACGAGGTTTACGACGCCGGTGGGAAACATATTCTGCCGGGTATAATAGACGCCCATGTGCATTTTCGCGATCCCGGGCTTACCGAAAAAGAGGATTTCGAGTCGGGCAGCGCGGCTGCGGCTTTTGGGGGAATAACCTTAGCCGCGGATATGCCGAATGTAATTCCCGTTACTTCAACCGTGGAGCGTTTTAACGAAAAGACGCGCATCGCCGGGGAAAAATCCTACATCGACTTCGCTCTTTTTGCGCTTGCTCCTGATAATTTAACCGAAATGGAAGGACTGCGTAAAGCCGGCGCGTTAGGTTTCAAGGTTTTTTTTGGAACTTCAACCGGGGACATTGCCGCCCCCTCGCCGTCTTCGTTATTTGAAATGATGAGCCAATGCGCCAAGACTGGAATGAGGATAGGTTTTCACGCTGAAATAAGCGAATTGAATTCTCATTTTACGGAAATATGTAAAAATGCGGAAGGCGTAAAAAACGGGCGGCTTCTGGAGCAGGCGCGTCCTGTTCTTTCAGAAATTCTCGCAATTCAAATAATAATCCGTTACGCGCAATCCACCGGCGCGAAAATACATATTCACCATGTTACTTCCGCCGACGGAGCTTTGTTCATCGCGGAAGCGAAAAAGACAGGCGTAAAAATAAGCGCGGAAACCTGCCCCCACTACCTTTTGCTGGACGCCGATCGCGTCTGCGCGCGGGTGTATCCGCCAATTAGGGACAAAGCTCACCATGACGGACTTTGGAACGCTCTAAAAAACGGAACTATCGACATGATAGCGAGCGATCACGCTCCGCACACCGCCAATGAAAAAAATCTGCCTTTTTGGGAAGCGCCGGCGGGTTTATGCGGAGTTGAAACTTTAGTCCCGCTTTTTCTGAACGAGGTAAACAAGGGCAAACTTTCACTTAACGATTTTGTCCGCCTTGCGAGCGAAGCGCCCGCAAAAATTTGGGGTATTTATCCGCAAAAAGGAAATCTGCTTCCCGGCGCGGACGCCGACTTAACCGTTGTCGATATGAAAAGAAAAACAAAAATTTCCGCGGACAGGCTTCATTCAAAAAGTAAAACTTCTCCCTATGACGGAATGGAAACAGAGGGGACTGTCGCCTCTACCATTGTTAGGGGAAAATTTGTCGTGAAAGACGGGGAACTTACAGGAAACAGAGGTTTTGGCGCACTTGTCAGCCCGGCAAATGAACGGACGTAAGCATCCTGTTCAGCGATATCAGAGGATCTTCGTACATTTCAAACCTGAACCGCAGTTCATAATTTTTGTCGGAAATGATGCGGATGGTTTTGTTAATGCAGTCTTTCACCTCGTTTGACCCGATATCAGGAAAATATTTCGGCTTGCGGGGAACAAATGTACACTGACTGCCGTCTCTGCGGATTTCCCCGATATTCGGCGGAACCGGAACAAGGAAGATATAATAATCGTCGCTTTTCCCGCCGCCGACAGAAAGGCTGTATCCCGATTTCAGGGAATGAATATTTCGTTTGCCGATTGCCGTGTTTTGATCCTCGACAAAAAGATTGAGAAGGAGGGGACCGGACGGATTAATTTCCGGCGGTTTGACATTCACGACTTTCGCCTGACGATCCTCATACGGGGTGGTGCGCCTGCCTGAACGCGTTGTCGCGTAACTCGCCAGGTCTTTGCTGTGATCGACAGATTTGGTTTTATCGCTAGGTTTAGTTTTATCGCTAGGTTTGGTCTTATCTTTTTCCTGTTTATACGACGAGGCGGACGCAATAACGCGGTTCGGACTTGAACCCAATCTGCGTGACGCGAAAATAATAATCAGTATCAGGATAATCAAAGCAAGGATAATAAGGGCGATGATCAGAGGCAGTGAGGAAACGAAAGAGCGTCCCGATTCTTTTGTTTTTCCAGAAGCGGCTTGCGCGCCTGAACCGCCTTTGTCAGCAGTCTGTTTTTTACCGTCATCGGTCGGCGCCGCGTCACCGGAAGGAGCCGCGCCTTCGCGTGAAGTTGACGCTGTTGATGCCGGGGGAGTCGTTGCGGTTGATGTTGTCGAAGTTGAAGACGGCGCGGCTGACGCTGAGGGCGTAGTTGACGCCGATGGTGTAGTTGTTGATGTAGTTGTTGATGTTGTAGACGGCGTAGTTGATGTTGAGGGCGTAGTTGATGTTGACGCTGACGGCGTTGTTGTGGTTGATGTTGTCGAAGTTGAAGACGGCGTAGTTGACGCTGACGGCGTCGTTGCGGTCGTTGATGTTGTTGATGTTGAAGACGGTGCGGTTGATGTTGAAGCCGGCGGCGTTTGGGCTGTGGTTGAAGCGGGGGGTCTTGTCTGTGCGGGCGCGGTCGATGCCGGACGCTGTGTAGAAGAACCGCGAACGATTGCCGGGCGTCCCGAAGACGGAAGGTTTGCCAGAGACTGACCAGACGTAACCTGTACAAAATCCAGGGTGGCGTTTCTGGAATTGAGCCTCTGTTTTGCCGCGCCCAGAAGGTTGTTTATATCGGGGCTTCCTGTCCCTACCATGATGATTTTCTTAGGACGCTGGGGCAGGGCGGCAACGTACTGTTCAGTGTAGGCGATTGCGGCTCTCGCGTCATTCCCGCTTTCAACCGGGTATTGGAGCAGTATGCGCCCGATAATGGTTTCAACGTCCCCTCTGCTTTGAATACGGCGGGCGGCGTCCAGCCTCGCCGTTCCTGAATAAGTGATAAGATGAAAAGTGTCGCCAATCCGCAGGAATTCCGAAAGAAACCTGCCTGTTAAATAATCGTTCACCCTTTCGTTGGACGAACTCATGCCGGAAGAAGTATCCAAAAGCAGAACAAGATCGATAGGATTGGAATTCTGTCCGTACGCGCAAAAAAACGCGCATATCAAAAGGATTATCGCAAGAAAGTTTCTTTTCATAACCACCTCATCAAACCGCTTAAATTTCCGCCGGCGTTATACTTTCAACCTCGTAAGAAATTTTCCCTTCGTTTATGGCAAACTCAAATCTTTCGCCGACCGTCTTATTAAGTATAGCACTTCCAAAGGGAGAAAGATAGGAAATTATATTGTTATTCGGGTCGGATTCCCACGGTCCCAAAATGGTGTAAATTTCCTGTTTTCCCTCGGATTCGTTGCGTAAGACGACTTTTGTACCGAAGGAAACCCTTGTCGCGCTGACCGAATTGGGGTCGAAAAGCTGGGCTCTTTCCATGTCTTCCTTGAGTTTTGCCACCTGGGAATTGAGCTGTTCCTGTTTTTCTTTTGCCGCCTTGTATTCCGCATTTTCCCGCAGGTCGCCCAGAGACAGAGCGTATTCGATTTCCTTGGAGTTGGCGGGAACTTCTTCGTCCATGATGTGGGCAAGCTGTTTCTTTTTTTCTTCGTATTTCGCCTGTGTAACCATAAGCCCTCTGGAAACAATCTTTTCCTCGTCTCCGAAGAATTTAAAGCCGGGATGCTTGTCGAGGATTTTGGAACGCAGGTTGAGTTTATCCTGCGGGTCAAGGTCTTTAACATCGTTGATAAACGTGAATACCCTGATGATTGTGTCTTCGTCGGCTTCGTCAAGAAAAGACGCGAGTTCCCCATTCTTAAAAAGGATGTTGTAAACCTGTTTGTTTACTTTCCGGTTTTCAACGGTGTCTTTGTGATTTTCAATATCGCGGTAAGTTATATCCAGAATATGTATAAGGGTGATAATTTGCTTTTCATAGCCGATGTTAGCAGCCTTAAACCAGTCTGTTTTCGCGGAATTGTTATGAAGCCATACGACAGCCTCCCTGTTGTCGCGGAACCGGTCAAAACATTCATTGCACATAACGGTAAGCTTTCCGGCATGACCTTCTTTTTCAAGATGTGTAATTATGGACGGCATAAGGGAGATTGGGAAAAGTTTTATATACACGGACGGCCAGTCGCTGATATGCAGTTTTACATTGTGAAGGAACTCTTCTTTGAATTTTGCGTCTTTCAGGCTTGAAAATAAAACGGAAACATCCCCCAACCCCGCGAAAATATCCGCGAAACTGACCGTAAGAGCCGACTTTAGCTGGGAGTAATTTTTGTTAGCTGCAAGCTCGTTTATGAGCAGGAAAGAAGCGGCGGCATATTCCTGATTTTGACCAGAGGGACGCAAAAGGGAAGTGAAGTAGGAAAGCATCTCGGTAAAATATTCCGAATCCGGTTCGGTATTTTTATTGCTGACAAAATCGCGGATAACGGAAGCGCGGTCGAAAAAGTTTTTCTGCGCGTTAAATTCGTTGTAGTATTTTTCCGTTATGCTTATCGGTCTGTCCCGCACGGTAAAAATATCGTTGTTATCGGAGCTTACTCCAAATTCGGGATTTGATTTAAGAATATCGCGCGCCCTTCCGCTCCATGTGGTCCATTCGCCGGAGGTGAGCAGGGCGGGAGAAAGCTCCGCTTTGATCCTCTTCATGTCGCAGGAGCCGGGAAAACTTTTGATTATTGTCTTGAGCGTCCAGATGATATTTTCATCGTTTTTATCCTTCGCTTTTATTTTTTCCCTTAGCTCATCTTTTTTCTTTGTGGCTTTTAACACCCAAATATGATCTTTTGAAAGCGTTTGAAGGGAATCGACCGCCATTTTTAACGACATTGAATGACCGCGTTTTTTCGCGAAGTCTATGCGTATCTCGTCGCCCTGTATTCCGCTTATACGCCCGACGCCCCACGTGCGGTGATACACAAAATTGCCCTTGTCAAAGGCGATGTGTTTTTCAAAATCGGATATAGCCTGATGAACGGCGCGGTAATTCTGCAAAAGGTTGGATATGCGAATGTATTCCTCAAGCTGGCTGTGCTCCGCGTATTTTTTTCTGAAACACTCGATTATTTCCCTGCGTCCGTGAACGTCTTTTTCATCGTATTCAAGAACGAATTTGAGGATATTGATCGAGGTGTCAATATCAATCTCCTTGTATTTCGCGTAAAGTTCGTTAAGAAGGGTAACGGTCTTGTCTTCGCTGATGTTCTTGGCGATTTTTTTCTGAATGTGAAGGAAAAAGTCGATGTCTTCAATGTTCAAATTGATGAGTTTTTCCCATATTTCGCGGACGTTCGGGAACTGCGCCTTGTTGATGTAGCGGTGCAGGGCTTTTTTGTAATAGTCAATCGCTTCGTCCTTTTTCTTGAGTTTGTCGTAATGTTCGGCAAGCGATTTCGCAATGTCCGCTTCGTCAAAGTCGGCTTTTACAAGCCTTTCCCAGATACCGTACATTTCTTCTTCTTTGTTTTCGTTTTTATAACAGTCGGCAAGAATGCGAAGGGCGTATTTGGATTCTCCGTAATCAAGAATCCTTTCGCAGAGATATTTGACGATTGGCCATTTGCTTTTTTCCTGAAAAATCGTCACAAGGTTGATCATCGCCGAATCGTCTATTATCTGGCGGGAAAGGGCGACTGTCCCGGAAAGGTACAGGGCTATTATGCTGTTTCTTGTGTGGGACAGATGATCGTCGCAGTATTTTTTAAGCTCGTCCAGAACTTTTTCGTTACGGGCATTTTTTAAAATTACGTCGAGTTCCTCAAATTGGTTAGTAGAATAGTTGCTGAGAGCCGCCCTTGTCCACTTTTCCTCGTTCAACATTTCCTGTAAATTTTTCAACAGGGTCTGGGCGCCTTCTGACAGTTCCCGTCCCTCGGCCGCTTCCGTGTTACTCATAGATCTTTTACTCCTCTAACCTGTATACATCCGGTGAATGTCCGGATCGGTAATTTTTATTTTCAGCAAGGTCTCTTCGATCAGGGAAGAATCCTCATGGCTGTTTTCACAATGGTCGATAAGCCAGAAATAACGGTTCAACAGCCTGGGCTTTAACTGTTCCCTTCTTGAGGGATTCGCCTGATATTCCGCTTCCAGCGAAAAAATCGACTGCTTTAACCTGCCCACTTCCATCTGCTTCAATTCGCGTTTTATCGAAAACACGCCCCACAGATGACCGTAAACCGGTATCCATTCGCCCAGCAATTCGTCGCTGTAGCCAAGCTTCGCGACCTTGTCGCGTAACTGCAGGATAAGAGCCGATTCCAAAGACCGCACGTCTATCTTTGAAGGGTCCAGAAAAAACGCTTCCCTGAAAAGCGCTTTTGCCGCTTTCGTTTCCGCCAGAAGCGCGTTTATATCCGCTACTTCCGCGAGGGTTTCGGCGTCTTCTCTCTTAAAACGCACCGCCTGTTCAAGGTAATTCAAAGCTTCATCGTAATTCCCGATTCCCTTGTAACAGCGCCCGACCATAAGCAGTAAGCCGGGATCGTGCTGGTTTGCCTGACTGCCGAGCAAACCTTCAAAAAAAAAGAGGGCAGTGGAGTATACATAATACTTCACCGCGTACTGGCAATGCTCGTAAACTTTGGTAAATTGCCCTAAAAAAACATTGTACTGTTTTAACAGGGAGATGACGCTCCCTCCCTTTTCATAAGGGTTCTTTATCTCCTCAATCCTCCTGGTATGTTCAAGCCACCAATGAACGCATTTCAAAGCGTGCTTGACCTCGTCGTTATCAAAATCAATATTCAACGCCTGTTCCAAAAGGGCGCAAGCCGCTGCCGCGTCAGAGTCTTTCAATTTGTCATAGGCTTGCCTGACCAACCCTGCCGCCTGCTCCGTTTCCATCGTTTCCGGCTTTTTCCCCTCGCTTTTTTAGTATACCATTTTTTCATGGTTTGACAATAGTGTTTAGAAAAGGTATGATGTAAAAAATGAACGAAACGATAGTCTCACCTTCGATTTTATCCGCTGATTTCAGCGATTTTGGCGGCGCGGTTAGGGAAATTGAAGCCTCCGGCGCGCCCTACCTTCACATGGACGTGATGGACGGGTCATTTGTGCCGAATTTGACATTTGGTCCCCCTTTGGTAAGGGCAATCAGGAAAAAAACAAAGGTCTTTCTGGATGTCCACCTGATGATTGTACAGCCAAGCCGGTTTATCAATGAATTCGCGCGGGCGGGAGCGGACGGGATAACCATTCACTATGAGGCGGAAGTTCATTCCCAGAAGTATCTGACGGAAATTCGCGGTCTGGGGCTGAAGGCGGGTGTTGCCATTGTCCCCGCGACGCCGGTGTCCGCGCTTGAGGAATTACTGCCCTTTATCGACATGGCTCTTATAATGACCGTAAACCCCGGTTTCGGCGGTCAGGAGCTTATCCCCGAATGTCTTGAAAAGGTGAAAAAACTCGCCGAAATGAGGGAGGCTGCCGGGCTGAACTTCAGAATTTCGGTTGACGGCGGAATCAACGAAAAAACCGCCGAAATAGCCAAAAAAGCCGGCGCGGATACGCTGGTAATCGGCTCGGCGTTTTTTTCCAACCCTGATAAACAGGGGCTAATAAAGAGGCTGCAATGCTAAAATTATTGGCTTTTTTTACCGAAAATTAGTATAATATGGTTATGGGTCATGAGTCTGTTTTTATTAAAAATCCTCGCGCCTCTTTCGCGCCGCTGTTGCTCGGTTTGCTGTTATTAATAGCGCAAGCCGTTTCCGCGCAGGACGGAATGCCCATGTTTTCAAACAAGTATCAAAGAGGGGTTCAGCTTTACAAAGCGGCGCGCTGGCATGAAGCAGTTGCCGAATTCCGCTACGCGCAGGAAATCGCGGCGAATAACGATGATTTCGCTCAGGCGCTCTACTGGGTAATTCTGACAGAACTTGCGCTCGGCGATTACGGTTCGGCAGTCAGGGATATGGACGCGCTTGACAAAGCGGCTCCCGGTTCCCCCTACGCCAAAGAAATGGTATTCCACAGGGCAAGGGCGTATTTTAACAACGGCTATTTTGAAGACGCCTTGGTTCTTTTCAAACGTTACGGCGATAGTATCCCATCCGCCGATACCGAAGCAGCGGATCGAAAAGCAGCCGCTTTTTTCTGGATGGGCGAATGTCTGTATTCAATGGGACAGTACGATGAAGCCGAAAAATTTTATTCGTGGGTAATCTCAAAATACCCCGCAAGCCCTAAAGTCGAAATTTCATCATACAGAATAGATCTTATCAAGCAAAAGAAAATTGAAGCGGAACTGCTTGCGCTCCTTCGCTGGAGTCATGAGGAAAGCCTCAAGACAAGCGAAGAATATCAGCGTAAAATAAGAACTTATGAAAGCACATTGAATATTTATCAAAGACGAATCGCGGAACTGTCCGGCGGACAGGAACGAGGCGATATACAGCCGGTTATTGTTCCTCCCCCGGTTGTTCCTTCTGTTCCCGAAGTATCAAATGTAAGTCCGGCTGTTCAAAGCGCTCCCGCGGCTTCTGTCCCGGAGCCGGATATTCCGGTTGTACAGGAAAGAACGCCGGAGCCTGAAAGACGCAATTATGAAAATGAGGGAGAGCTGGTAGACAAGGCGAAGCAGCTCGTAAGCGAGCTTCAGCGCCTGATAGAAGAGCGTGAAAGATATATAAGAGGTTCCATGTGAATAAGAAAAAGTTTATAACGCTGTTCATTCTCCTGTTGTTTGCCGGTTTGTTCAGTCTTTCGGCGGCTGATAACGTCAGGAATGTCCGGATTCCGCTTCCGGATCAGGAAGCGCCGAAAGTAACGACAGTATTGGAGCCTCCGACAATCAATATAAAAGACATTGAGGATTCGGCGAATGAAGAAGCTGAAAATACCAATAAAGATTATGACATTTTAGTACTGCAAAGACTGCAAACGCTTGTTGATAAATTTATTTCCGGTGAAATATACATGAACGAACAGGATATGACTATAATTGAATTGTTCCTTGAAAGACGCGGGAATGTCGCAGCCGCGAATAAATAACAAAAAAAAGAATAAATGATGAAACTTGATCCTTTAATGAGCAAAGCCGCGCGTCTTGCGAAGAAACGTGATTATGACGGAGCGCTAAAAACATTAAAAGCGGAAGAAGACCGCTACTACGGCTCGTTTAAATACTATTACCTTTATGCCGTAATCTGCCTGCACGCCGGAAGTTTTGGCGACGCTCTGGCGAATTTTCGCCAGGCAAGGCAGATAAAATTGAAAGACAAGGATACAATGCTGGGGCTCGCCGTGCTTTACCTTAAACGCGCGGACACGGTTCAGGCAGTGGATTATTACCTTGACGTGCAGGAAATTGAACCCGCAAATAAAATAGCGAAAAAAGCGCTGACCGTTATCCGCAAATATTCAGACCCGGAAAAACTTTACGAATGGCTTACTCCGGAAAAAATCGCGAAATTATTTCCGCCGATTCCGTCTCCCGTTTTTGATATAAAAACCGCAGTCGCGATTGTTTTAATCGCCGCTGTATTGTTAACCGGTATAATCAGTATTATAAAGTTACGCGCGATGCCGGCTTTCAAAAACCGCAGCGCCCGCCCTTCTTCAGAGTTTGTTCTTTCAGAGCAGGAAAGAAAAGACCCGGTGGAAACAGGCGGCTCTTACAGGTACATTCTGACAAAAGATCAGGCGACAGGTCTTTACGACAGGGCTTTGTCTTTTTTTACGTCTTACCGCGATGAAGCAGCTAAGGTGAACCTTAACCGACTCTTGGAATCAAACGCCTCGCAGGGGCTTAAAAACAGCGCGCGTATTCTTTTAAATAAAATAGCGGAAGACGTTCCGGGTTTTGATAATTTTAAGAGAAGCGATAATTTTTCATACGCCGATGTAAAAGAAGAGCCTGTCGTTTACAGGGACGTTTATGTTATTTGGAACGGCATGGCGACTAACGTCGAAGTAACGGACGATTTCACCCGCTTTGATTTTCTTGTCGGCTATGATACGCGAAAAACGCTGGAAGGAATAGTGCCCGTTATATTTGACAGACCTGTCGCGGTGAACAGCGAACGTCCGCTTGAAGTATTGGGAAAAATTACGCTTGCGGGGGAAGGCGCGGCTTTGAATATTAGGCTTTCAGGAGAAGCGATACACCAGTCGGGCAAGCTTGAAAATAAATAAAAATATTTTACGTTAGTCTTTTTTTTGCTAAATCACAGAAATTTTTATCAATCTCGATGCCGATAAACAATCTGTTGTCAAAACATTTACAGGCAGCTCCAGTAGTTCCGCTTCCGCAAAACGGATCAAGGACAATATCACTTTCCTTTGTCGATGCAAGCACAATGCGTTTTAAAAGTTCAAGCGGTTTTTGAGTAGGATGTTTTCCGTATTCTTTCTCGCTGTTTTTAGGAGCCGGTATTGACCAAACAGACCTCATCTGAGTATTTTCATTTTTAAGCTTGTCTTCGGGGAAAAGCCCGTTTTTCATTTCATTGTAATTAAAAGTATGTTTAGCCTTTTTATCTTTCCGCGCCCAAATTAAAGTTTCATGAGAAGCCGTAAAAAAACGACAGCTTAAATTCGGCGAGGCGTTGGGTTTGAACCATGTAATATCGTTTAAGATATGAAATTTATTTTTTTGCAGAAGATAACCGCACTGATAAATACTGTGGTATGTGCCTGAAATCCAAATCGTTCCTTCCGGTTTTAAAACACGGCGGCAGGCGGAAATCCATTCGTTATGAAAAACAGAATCTTCGTCAAAGCCGCAGCTTTTATCCCATTTTCCTTTATTAACATTAACCATTTTACCGTTTTGACAGGTAAAACCGTCATTTGAAAGCATATAAGGCGGATCGGCGAAAATCATATCAATTGAATTTTCCGGCAGCAGACGCATAATTTCCAAGCAGTCGCCGTTAAAAAGAAATATGTTTTTTGTATTAAAAAAAGGAGTAATTTTTTTTATTGATTTTGATAAAATATCATTCAAATATTTTTCCTGCTAACCCAAAACCGCACCCTTGTCCGCGGAGGAAACCTGCGCCGCGTATCTTTTCAAATAGCCGCTAAGAGGCGGTCTTTCTTTCAAGCTGACAGTTTTTTTGCGCTTTTCCAATTCTTCCGCCGTTACGAGCAACTCTATTGATTTGCGGTCTATGTCGATGTGAATCTTATCGCCGTCAAGAACGTAGGCGATTGGACCGCCTGCCGCAGCTTCAGGGGAAATGTGCCCGATAGCCGCGCCTCTTGTCGCGCCTGAAAAGCGTCCATCGGTGATAAGGGCGACGTCGCCGTCTTGCCCCATTCCGGCGATAGCGGAGGTTGCCTGTAACATTTCGCGCATACCCGGTCCTCCTGACGGACCTTCGTAGCGGATAACAACCACGTCGCCTTTTTTAATTTTACCGCCGTAAATCGCAGACACAGCGGAATCCTCGCCGTCAAAAACTCTCGCAGTTCCTGTAAAATTGAGCATCTCTTTTTTTACCGCACTGCGTTTTACGACAGCTCCGTCAGGCGCTAGACTGCCGAAAAGGACGGCAAGCCCTCCCGTTGGCGCGTAACGCTGGATAACTTCGCTGTTCTTAATTTGCGCGTCACGGATATTTTCGCCTGCTGTTTTGCCCGTAACCGTAGGCGCGTCTTTGTTCAAAAGCTCATCCAATTCGCGCATGACGGCTTGCACGCCGCCTGCGAAATGCAGGTCTTGAATGTGATGTTTTCCGGCAGGGGCGAGCCTGCAAAGGTTAGGAGTTTTTTCGCTTATCTCGTTTATCTTTTTTAAGTTGAGGGCAACGTTACACTCACGCGCAATCGCCAGTAAATGAAGCACTGAGTTTGTGGAACAGCCGAGCGCCATGTCAACGGTTAGCGCGTTGTGGAAAGCGCGTTCTGTCATAATATCGGACGGTTTTGTGTTTGCGCGGAAAAGCTCCATTACGCGGTTTCCTGCCTGTTTTGCAAGGCGCGTCCTTTGCGCGTAAACCGCAGGAACAGTGCCGTTGCCCACAAGCGCGATGCCAAGCGCCTCGCACAGACAGTTCATTGAGTTAGCTGTAAACATCCCCGAACACGAACCGCACCCGGGACAGGCAACTTCTTCAAGAGAGTGAAGGGCGTCCTCGCTGACAGTTCCGGCTTTAACACCGCCGACCGCTTCAAAGACGCTGTTCAAGTCCGAGCCGTCAAGCGAAAGCATTGGACCGCCTGAAACAAAAATAGACGGCAGGTTAAGGCGAGCGCAAGCCATCAGCATACCCGGCACTATTTTGTCGCAGTTGGGGATAAAAACAAGCGCGTCGAAACAATGCGCGCGCGCCATACACTCAATGCTGTCGGCGATAATTTCGCGCGAACAGAGGGAATACTTCATCCCCTCGTGTCCCATAGCAAGCCCGTCGCACACGCCGATCGTGTTAAACTCGATGGGAGTGCCGCCGTTCATCAAAACGCCGTCTTTCGCCGCGCGCGCGATATTTTGCAGGTGAATGTGGCCGGGCACTACTTCGTTAAATGAGTTGACAATCCCGATAAGCGGACGCTCAATCTGCGCGTCGGTGTAGCCCATCGCCTTTAACAGCGCGCGTTTGGGAGCGTTTTCAACTCCTGCCTTCATCGTGTCGCTGGTCATTTTTACTCCAATAGAGTTGTTCAGAAACTGAAGTTTCTGAACAACTTCCTTATAAAAATAGCATTTTTTCAGGACTTTAGTCCGAAAAATGCAGGACTTGTTCGGGAACCAACAGGGTTACCGAACAAGTCCAATGATTTTTATCCTTGATAGAAAAATCATAGTATTTTAAGGATTTTTCGGCAAGTTCTTTTTGCGAGGAACGCGCTTCCCATTGCCGTTTTGGTGTAAAAGCGGTATATTTATGGTAAGGAGCAATTGTCTCCGCTTCGCGGAGCCATTCGATTTACATCGCCGCTCACGCGGCTTAAAGAGAGGTTAAAACATGAGCGTTGTATCTACAGAAATAACCCTAAAAAACATGACGGATGTGGGCAATGCCAAGCGGGGAATGATCGAAAAAAACAAAATCAGGCAGATGACCGTCAACGCAATTGTTGACACAGGCGCGTGGACTCTCGTTATCAACGAAGAAACCCGCGAAAAACTCGGCTTGGATGATAACGGCTACGGTGAGGCAACACTTGCCGACGGACAAAAAGGGGAATTCCCAATGGCTGGACCGCTGGAAGTCTGGTGGAAAAACCGACGCATGGTCTGTGAGGCGCTGGTATTGCCCGACGCCCCCGACATACTGCTCGGCGCAATGGTTCTTGAACACATGGACTTGACCATAAACCCAAAAAGGGAACTAGTCGGCGTTCATGGCGACAAAGAAATGCACAGAGTTTAAGCCCCTTGCACCAACACTCAAAATGTGAAAAAATACACTAACAATGCACCAAACAACCGCGCCCGAATGGGCGTCTCTAAAACAAATGCCGCACGGTGTAGCGCAAGTAAATGTCGCCGCTTCAGAAAATGCGCGGCTGGTTTATCAGCCGCAGCGCGCGCAAACCGCCGTTTTAGACAGATCTCCCCATTCTCGGCTATCGGCTATCGGCTATCGGCTATCGGCTATCGGCTATCGGCTATCGGCTATCGGCTATCGGCTATCGGCTACAAGTCCCCAATTATACTTAGAAGACACATAGATTCGTGTCAACTATACAAACGTAGAAAAATCAATTTTTACTCAAATTTTAACTTACTCACTCGTGGAAAAATGCCGTCTTACGGCTTTTTAAATAACAAACATTAAAAGGAGTGTATCATGAAGAAAAAACAAGTTTTCGTATACGGTTTAATCGCCGTAATTCTCGCACTGGCGTTTATCGCCTGTTCGGGCAGTGGCAGAGGTGGCAAAAGCCTCAACAGCGCCGCAGAGTTAAAGGAATACCTTGACAAACAGCCTGCCAACAGCCCCGACAAGCCAATAAAAGTTGCAATGAAAGTCAATGAAATGATGATCAATGACATCGCGCAAGTTATAAGTGAAGCAGGCAAATATGTAAGCCTTAACCTTTCCGGCAGTCCATTAACAGAAATTCCAGATGAGGCTTTTGAAAACTGCAAAACGCTTGCCGGCATAACTATACCTTCAAGCGTTACATCTATCGGGTATAGCGCATTTAGCAGTTGCACCAGCCTTACCAGCATAACCATACCAAACAGCGTAACCAGTATTGAGGGAGGCGCTTTTAACGGTTGTACCAGTCTTACCAGCATAACCATACCTTCGAGCGTAACGTCTATCGGGGCGTGGGCATTCGATGGCACCGCTTGGTTAAACAGCCAGCCAGACGGATTAGTGTATGTGAACAAAATTTTATATGCGTATAAAGGAACAATGCCCGCCAACACCGTAATTAACGACATACGAGCGGATACTATCGCAATAACTGACGGCGCTTTTTCCTTCAAAGAAAACCTTACCAGCGTAACAATACCCAACAGCGTTACCAGCATTGGGGCAGGGACTTTTGATGGGAGTGGTCTTACCAGCGTAAACATACCCAACAGCGTTACCAGTATTGGGAGAGACGCTTTTAGAGGATGTTCCAGCCTTACCAGCGTAACAATACCCAGCAGCGTTACCAGTATTGGGGATAACGCTTTTAGAGGATGTCCCAGCCTTACCAGCGTAACATTTCAAGGCACAATTGTTTCTGATAATTTGGGTGATAGATATAATTACTCATTCAGCGACGACTTACACGACAAGTATCTTGCCGGAGGCATAGGAACATATACGCGAAGCTGGAATGGCAGAGCTTACGTATGGACGAAACAGTAGCGCAACTAAAAACACTTGAGGAGTAGCTTGAGATTTCAGACTACTCCTCTGTGCGCCTCCGTGACTAACTCCGTGAAACTCTGTGGTAAATCTTCCTCTTTCCTTCGCGTGAGTACAGGGGCTTTTTTAAACGGTGCTTCGCATCTGGGAAGCGAAGATTTCTTTGAATTTCGAGAAGTGAGTAATGAGGAGAGACAATGTTACATAGAAACAGCCATTTCATTGCCAATCATTTCGTGGATAATTTCTTCCGGCGACTGTCTGGTGGCTAAGGCTTTGGAAGTGATGTATTCGGCGGAGAAATCGT
>JAISSH010000037.1 GCA_031273265.1 Treponema sp. | reverse complement strand
ATGGAAACAGTGGATTTATTCAGACTGCGCTGTCCGAAATGCGACTATCCGCTCAAATATGAATTTAATAAAAATTACGGCGAGAATCTTTATCTTTGCACTAACGAACCGGAACTATGTGATTTTATGACAAACAACAAATCTTATCTGTATGACATTTATAAATGCGAGAAGTGCGATGATGGTTATATGATTGTAAAGACAAAAGGAGATAGGGCGTTTTACGGCTGTACAGGGTATGATAGTAGCAATAAAACGGGGTGCGGAAATATGCAACCAATTACAAAAAAAACTTGGCAAAAAAGTTAGCCAGTTTAAATAAGGAGCAACCATGAGCTATAAAATCAACGAGCACATTCTCCTGCGTTTTGCGGAAGAAAAGGACACATCTTTAATTTTGGAATTTATTCGGGGTCTGGCGGAATATGAACATCTGCTTGATACGGTAAAGATGACTGAGGCGGATATAAAAAAATACGTTTTTGAAAAAAAGATGATCGAGGTGGTCATTGGCGAATATGACGGAACTCCGGCGGGGTTTGCTTTGTTTTTTTATAATTTTTCCACTTTTGCGGGAAAGCCGGGTATTTTTATCGAAGACGTTTTTGTTAAGCCGGAATTCAGGGGAAAGGGATTGGGAAAAATATTTTTCAGTTTTCTAGCTAAAATCGCAGTTGAGCGCGATTGCGGACGGCTTGAATGGCTGTGCCTAAATTGGAACAAACCTTCAATCGAATTTTACAAAAAACAGGGAGCAATAGCCAGAGACGAATGGGTAACATATCGCATAACGGGGGACGACATTAACAAGCTGGCGGAAGAGTATAATAAAGACTTGTAAAAGTGAAACCATAAAATTTATGCCTATGCCTTAAATCGTCTTGACGCTTCCCAAAAACCGTTTCTGATCGTCAGTAAGGTCAAGTCCAAGCGTCCCGCCGGGATTCATGATGTTATCCGGGTCAAAGTGACGCTTTAACGCTCTGAAAATGTCGAACTGGTTTTTCCCGATTGAACCTTCAAGCCAAGGGGCGAACATTTTGCCAATCCCGTGATGATGGCTCATGGACGCGCCTGATTTTTGAATCGCGTCGAGTATGCCGGCTTGAAAAGCGCGGAACTCCTCAGGGTCGGTCATCTGCACAATGAAAATAAAGTAGAGGTTCGCACCCTGCGGATAGACATGGGACATATGCGTCAGGCAGATTGTTTTCGGTCTTGACTTGCAAAACGCGCGGACATCCCTGTGCACCTGACTCATGTTACTCCAATTAACGCTACACTCCATTGTGTCGGTAATGAGCCCAAAATCGTGAATCGTGTCGCGCATATACGGATCGTTGAAGCGCCCTTTCTCCCACGCCTTTGTTACAAGTCCTGTAAGGCTCATCCCGCCGAACCTTTTGCATATCCTATGCACATTTTTCGCGCAATTTTTTGAAAAACCTTTTTCGCCGTTGGTAAATCCCAGATACAGGCACATCTCGCCTTCCTTAAAACCTTTTAGTTTAAACAGATGACGCAGGGGGCTGTCGTCAACATTGTACATCTTCATCATGAGTTCGGTTTCTTCAGGATCGGACAGCCGGAACACTGAAGGATACCCGCCTTCGGATTGCATGATCTCCCGCGCTGCCGCCTGTCCTGTTTCCCAATCCGCGAACATATATGAAAAACGTTTAATTGTTTCCGGCATGTGGCGGAAGAAGCGCAGAGACACGTGCGTCAGAACGCCGAACGCGCCCTCGCTTCCCATCATGATCTGCCCAATATCGGGACCTGTCGCCTTGCGCGGATATTGGTCGGTCTTTATCGCGCCGATGGGAGTTGCGTATTCCTGACCGATTACAATGTCGGAGATTACGCCGTAATATGTTGAATTCTGCCCCGCGCCGCGCGTGACTACCCAGCCCCCGACAGACGAATATTCAAAACTCTGCGGAAAATGTCCGCAGGTGTACGCCCTTTTCGCGCCGAAAAGTTTTACTGCGTTATTCAAAACTTCTTCCAGTTTTGGTCCGCTCATGCCCGCCTGCACGGTTATCACCTGATCCGTCTCATTAAACTCGATGACTTTGTTAAAACGCAGACGCATATCAAGCGAGACGCCGCCTTTGGCGCACTCCACCCCGCGTGTGACGGAAGAGCCGCCGCCGTAAACGTAAAGCGGGATTTTCTTTTCGGCGCAATACGCAACAATTTGTTCAATTTGTTCTTTTGTGTCAGGATAGAGAACCGCGTCCGGCACTGCGTCAATGCGCTTTCTGCGAAGCCTCATGATGTCAAACATCGTCTTGCCGTACGCAACGGACAGGCGGGCGTAATCGTCCGTTCTGACGTATTCATCGCCGACTATTTTTTTGAACGCCGCAAGATCATCCTGTGAAAGATTGCAGGGGATATCAAGTTTCACCTTATCAAAACCTAAATCTTCCTTATATTCGGTGAAAAATTGATCGTCAAGTTCAAACTTCTCTTTTATCACTTTGTAAAGAGATTCCTTCGGCGCTTTTATTTCGAGAGGCGCGCCCCATTTAAAAATTGAGCGGTAGGAATTTTTGGGGAACTCTCCCCTGATCCACTTTGGCTCGAAGCCTTTATACGGTCTCGGCATTTTTCCCCCCTTACAAATTATTACAATTTATTATACAACGGTAAAAGTTTTCCGAATACCTCGCTGAATACTTCGTAAAATAAAAATTTGTACGTCTCATGTTCTTTTTTATCCGGCAAAAATTCATCCTTTATACGCACCATTTTATCTGCGGCATGGTAAGCGTCCGCATAAATACCCATCGCCGTGAAAGCAACCATAGAACTGCCAAGCCCTGTAGCTTCATAAGTTTGTATTCTGTACGCGGGAAGCCCGAACATGCTGGCGGTAATTTGACAGATCGCGTCACTCTGTGAGCCGCCGCCCGCGATGAAAAGTTTTTCAATATCGACCTTTCCCCGTTTTTCCATAGTGTAAAGCCCGTCCATCAGCGCGAAGTTGATCCCTTCGACAATGGCTTTGTAAATATGGGCGCGTGTGTGTGCGTCGGAAAAACCGACTACCGCGCCGCGCGCTTTTGGCATAACAATGCCGGGGGTAAAGTACGGCTGAAAGACAAGTCCTTCGCAGCCTGCCGGTATTTTTTTCAGCATTTCGTCTAACAGCGTTTCCGGCGTTACTCCCATTTTTTCAGCCTGCTCAATTTCTTTTGAAGCAAACTCTTTTTTAAACCACGAAATGAGCCAATAACCTCTGTACACCTGCACTTCAGGATTGTACTGCCCCCTCAACACAGCGGGGTACGCCGGAATAAACGGAAGCGGTTCCATATAGCGGTCAATTGTAAATTGAATTGTCGCCGTTGTGCCAAGACCGATTGCCGCGCTGTCCGGCTTCAGACAGGAAAGCCCAAGCGTTTCACAGCTCTTGTCCGAACCTGTAGCGATAACCGGCATCCCTTTGGGAATGCCTGTCTCTGCTGAAGCGGCTTCCGTTATGTGCCCTATTTTTTCTCCCGGCTCTACAAGATCGATAAGTTTTTCATTATCAATATCGAAAATACAGCGAGCCGATTCGTTTTTATCCATCCACGCGCGCGTCTTTGGATTAAATGGAATGTGCCCTATCATGTTGGCGACAGAATCAACAAGTTTGCCCGTCATCATAAAATTTAAAAAACCGGAAATGAAAATAAATTTATGCGTCTTTTCCCAAATTTCAGGTTCGTTTTCCATTATCCAATTACAAGCTGATACTCTTCTCTGCAATTCTACTATGTTTTTCTTTCCCGCCATTGAAAAAAGCATGGAGCTTGGAAACGGAATCGGCTCTTTCATCTCACACCTGCGTTTGTCCAGCCAAAGAATGAAATCCCTCAGCGGTTTTCCGTTTTTGTCTACGCAGATACAGGTGTCGCGTATTGTCGTTATAGTTACGGCGATGATGTTTTCCCAAATATTGGGCGCTTCAAATTTCAGCCGTTTTGTCACATAACACACCGCGTTCCAGTAAACATCCGGTTCTTGTTCCGCCCATCCGGGATAAATCGAATAATACGGTTTTTCGTAAGTATACTTTATCTTGTGAAGAATATTGCCGTACTTGTCAACAAGCATCGCTCTTACGCTCTGTGTTCCAAGATCGATTGTCAGCACTACAGGATTAATGAGGATCATAATTCCTCCGTTAATATATTGCTTGTCGCTATGATGTCGCACCCTGTTCCCAAAATATTGGCGGCGATTACCTCGCCAATTCCAACCTTTTCCGTTATTATCACATTTGATAATTTGCGGATAATTCCCGGTATTTTTTCCTTCGGCACTTCCTTGTTTGTCCTAACGGGCAAAACCGGCATTTGCGGAAACGCTGTCCGCACCGTTGTTGTAAGCGTGCGTGCTGGGGCTGTCATTTCAGCTTTTGCAAACTGTGCTCCTATCGCGCATTTGTTTCCAGAGAAAGAAAATTCCCCATTCACGACATTAACCGTTATGCGACAACCGATTGGACAGGTTATACATGTGACCCTTTTCATTCCAACACCTCCATGTCTGACGAATTCTCCCGCACTTCGGAGCGGGTTCGCTCGTTGGAATAAACTGGAGATAGAGAGAATCCGATTATATCTCCGCGCTTGACATTCATGGATTTTAGATCAAGCTTCAACCTTTCCATTTCCGGCGGACGAAGGCGCAGATACATCTTTGTGAAAATCTCGCTTCCGTTCAGCGTTACAGTCAGGCGTGTTTTTTCCATATCCGTCCTTGAGCGGAAGTAGATGATCGTGGGAGAAGCAAGGTCATTTATATTGAGTTTTCGCGGGACGATGTATAAAAGACTGCCATCAGCTCTAAGTTCCGCGAAGAAACGCTCCTCGCTGTCATCAGCCCACCGCGCAGCGGCGCGTCCGGCAATTTCGCCGCTGTCCGAAACATAATCGACAAGGTCGTTGACGTGTAACGCATTACCGCAGCAGAAAACGCCGTCAACCATTGTCATGCAATTTTGATCGGTAATAGGTCCCCTTGTGTGCGCGTCAAGCGGTACGCCTAGACTTTCCGCAAGTTCGTTTTCGGGAATCAAGCCGACAGAAAGAATTAGCGCGTCACATCTGATTCTTTCTTCAGTACCGTGAATGGGTATCATATTTTCATCAACTTCTGATATTTCAATGGCATTGACGCGCCCTTCGCCGAATACGCGCGTTACTGTCCTGCGGGTGTACAGCGGAATATCCAAGTCTTCAAGACACTGATAAACATTGCGCGTAAGCCCGCTTGCCGCCGGTTTCGCTTCGTAAACGCCCAAAACTTCCGCGCCTTCCAGCTTAAGCCGCCGCGCCATGATAAGCCCGATGTCACCGGAGCCGAGAATCACGCAGCGTTTTGTCGGCATCTTGCCGAGAATGTTCGTGTAATACTGAGCTGTTCCCGCCGTGAAAATTCCCGCCGAGTGCCTGCCGTGAATCCCTATCTGGCGCGATGTGCGTTCGCGGCAGCCGCAGGCAAGCACTATGCTTTTACATTCTGTCTTGATCACGCCGTCCCTGTTCACAAGAGAAAGTTCAAATCCTTCGGGACGCTTTTCAATCTTTGATACAAAAGTAAGCGTCGCCGTTTCAACGCCGCTTTCGCGCAGTTGAGAAATGAACCTGTGCGCGTATTCCGGTCCCGTAAGACTTTCGCCGAATCTCACAAGACCAAACCCGTTGTGTATGCACTGTTTCAGTATTCCGCCCAGATTCGCCCCGCGTTCAATCAACAGCGTCTTTGCGCCGCGTCCGTCCGCCGCAAGAGCCGCGGCAAGTCCGGCAGGACCGCCGCCAATAACCGCAACATCATAACTGGCTTTCATATATTCTCCTTGTTATTACAGAGGAGGATGCTGCTGTTATACGACATTTTCCTGACTCTGGTTGCAGGGATTTGCATTTCCCCGGCAATAATTTCCGCGACATGAGGTCCGCAGAAACTCCCCTGACAACGCCCCATTCCCGGACGGACGCGGCGCTTTACTCCGTCCACTGTGTCGCACGGCACGCTTCTTCTGAGAGCGGCAATAATTTCACCGCGGCTGATTTCCTCACAGCGGCAGACGATGACTCCGTAATCCGGCTCTTTTTTAATCA
Organism: Treponema sp.; assembly: GCA_031273265.1. GTDB lineage: Bacteria > Spirochaetota > Spirochaetia > Treponematales > Breznakiellaceae > WQXQ01. The sequence continues at coordinate 1,658 of JAISSH010000037.1, read as the reverse complement.
GCGCGTCTCTTTCGGCGTCCGGCAATTCCGCCGCGCGGACAATAGCTTTGCGTTTCGGATTGAAGTTTTCATTAACGCCCGCGTTAAGGTATCCCGCCGCCATTTTGGAAATATCCACGGCGATAGCGGGCGCGGCAGTCAAACCGGGAGATTGAATACCCGCGGCATGAATTATGTTCTCGGTAAATTTGCCGAAAGACACGATGAAATCTTCCTCGTAAGTAGCGGCGCGGATTCCGGTAAAGCAGGTGATAATGTCCCGCTCAAGAAGACCCGATGCCGCTCTTCTCTGCTTTGTCAAAACCGTTCTTATGCTTTCCTGATTTGTCGAAAAATTTTCCCTTTCAAAAGTTTCTATCGCGTCGGGACCGACAAGCAGATTGCCGTCTACCGTGTGCATAATGCCGCCGCCTTTTGAATGTGCTTCTTGTACCGATGATTTCGTCTGTGAAACTTTAAATGGAGAGGCGATTGTTTTAACAAGAGACGCGGCTTTTTTATCGAATATCATGCTGGTACCGCGACGTGGATGTATTGAGAAAAACCGATCATGCGCAAGCCGCGCTATTTTTTCAGCAAATACTCCCGCCGCGTTTATGACAAGCTTGGGGTATACTCTGCCGTGATTGGTTATTACGCTTTCAATTTTACCATTACGAACATCAGTATCAATCACCGCCGTATCAAGGTAAATCTTTGCGCCGTTGTCTGCGGCGTTTTCCGCGTACGCGATAGTAAGTCCGTACGGACAAACCACGCCCGCCGTCGGGAAGAAAAGAGCGCACTTTATTTTGTCATTTAGATTCGGTTCTTTCTTCGCGAGTCTGCGGCGGCTGATATACGCGGCAGGTATACCCATAAACTTCCAGTACAAAAGCGATACGATTACCGCGGGTTTCATCCAGCCGTCTGTAAAACAAAGGTACTGCCCCGTGTAACGGAACGGAACGTCAAGTTCACCGCACACCTGCGGGTACATGCGGTTTCCCTTGTCGTTGTATTTTTTCTTTAATTGTCCTTTTTGCAATTCAAGACCGGGGTGGATCATCCCGTCATTGCGCCCGGAAGCGTGAAGCGCGACATCGTGCTCTTTTTCCACGAGCATAACATCAATATCGTACCGTTTTAGCTCACGGGCGATGGCGCACCCTACAATACCGCCGCCAATAACCAGCACATCCGGGCGCGCGCCTTCGAGCGCGTTGTCGTGGAGAGGCGGCATCCTCATGGGAGGAATCATGCCGCCTGTAAACAAAATATCGTTTACAACTGTGTATTTCTTTTTGTTGACTGACATCATTCCGACGCGGACTATATCGTCCCAAACCGGCAGTTCGCCTTTTAAGTAAAGGCAACCGTCCTTCAAAACGGCGTGAACTTTGCCGCCGAAAGCGTTATAAAGTTTATTGTTCAGTTTGAAAATAAACGTCATACACAAAAGATAATGTTAAAAAACCAGCCATAGTATGAGAATCTTTTAATAGATCGGATAAATAAGGTAAAAAAACTGATTTTTTTAAATATGGAATTTTGACGCCTGACAGCTCGCGCCGCCAGGCGATCAAATATTAGATATTCCTACAAATTCATTTCATCGGTCTGCGGCGATTGATAGAGAATCGTACTGCGTTCAATATCAAGCAACCGTACGGAAAGCC